>JBKBSS010000041.1:14090-14507 GCA_046291385.1 Emticicia sp.
CATACCCATTCATCTGCGGAAGATTGACATCCAACAATATCAAATCGAATTTGCCACTGAGTGCAAATCGTAGTCCAATCTGACCATCGTAAGCTACTTCGGTGTCAAAATCTTTTTCCGATAAGCCTTTTACAAGGTTTTCGGCCAATCGTTGGTCATCTTCGATGATGAGTATTTTTTTCTTTTCCATATTTTTTTGAAAGACAAGAGATATGAGACAATAGACATGAGAATACTCGCAAAAGCGATGAATTTTAGTCTAAAATCTCTTGTCTTTTGTCTAAAATCTTAAATCTTTTCTGCAAAACCCAAGCAATACCGATTACCAGAAAACAGCCAATCGGATTGAACCAAAGGTAAGCAATCCATTCTTTTTTCAGAATTACTTGCGGAATTCCGATACCAAGAATGATGGCT
>JBKBSS010000417.1:0-1080 GCA_046291385.1 Emticicia sp.
GAGTACACAAGCAAAAACTCCAGCTGCTAAACCAGCAGCACCAGCTCAAAAAAAATCAGGCGGCATTTCGGCAGGCTTGGTTATTGTAATCCTTTTTGTTATTGCACAGTTATTTTTCCGTTTTGTGATGGGAGATGGTTCACGTTTTGAAGGCGGAACAAACGAAGGTCACCCACACCAAGGAGATTTCTTAGCTCTTGCATTTAAAGGTGGTGACATCGTACCAATCCTTTTAACTTGTTTCTTGACAGCTTTGACTTTCTCTATCGAGCGTCTTATCACAATCAGTAAAGCAAAAGGAAGTGGTGATGTAAACGCATTCGTTCGCAAAATTCAAGCTCTTCTTGACAAAGATGATACTGATGCTGCTTTGAAAGAATGTGACAAACAAAAAGGTTCAGTTGGAAACGTTACTTTAGCGGCTGTTAAAAAATACAAGCAGCTGACAAGTGATGGTTCTTTGGACAAAGAACAAAAATTAGCTGCTCTTAGCAAAGAAGTTGAAGAAGCTACTTCATTGGAATTACCAATGTTAGAGAAAAACTTAACTATCATTGCAACTTTAGCTTCAGTTTCTACGCTAATCGGTCTTTTAGGAACAGTAGTTGGTATGATTAAAGCGTTCTCAGCTTTAGGTAACTCAGGTGGTTCAACAGACTCAACAGCATTAGCAAACGGTATCTCTGAAGCCCTTATCAACACGGCTTTAGGTATTGGTACGTCAGCAGTTTGTATCATCGCATACAACTTCTTTACGTCTAAAATTGACGAATTAACTTACAGCGTTGACGAAATTGGTTTGAGCATTAACCAAAATTATGCAACTCACCATAATTGATAGTTATTGCGTTAAGCACTAAGTTTTATAGGCTTAATCGCTTATAATGCTATCTAATAACTAATAACTAAACAAGATTATGCCAAAAGTTAAAGCAAAACGACAAAGTGTTTCTCTGGACATGACAGCGATGTGTGATGTGGCGTTCTTGTTACTTACCTTCTTCATGTTAACTGCAAAGTTTAAACCAGAAGAAGCCGTAACAATTGTTCCTCCAACATCCATTTCAGAGAAATCATTGA
>JBKBSS010000418.1:0-1067 GCA_046291385.1 Emticicia sp.
AAGTGCTTGGTAAACCTTGTAGTCTGACTTATAGAACTCCTAATGTACTTGATAAACCTTGCAGTCTGATTTGTAGAACTCCTAATGTACTTGAAAAACCTTGCAGTCTGACTTATAGAACTGCTAATGTGCTTGATAAACCTTGCAGTCTGACATATAGAACTGCTAATGTGCTTGATAAACCTTGTAGTCAGATTTATAGAACTGCTAATGTGCTTGGTAAACCTTGTAGTCTGATTTATAGAACTGCAATCTGCCCGAGAAATCTTGTAGTCGGATTTATGGAATTAACAATCTGATAGTGAGTATTAGAACGAGAAATTTTAGAAAGAGAGTTCAGAAGTGTTACTTATGCCATAACTTGGCTTTTCATTCAATAGGGTCGGGATTAATCCCGACCCTATTGAATATTAAGGTAGAAAATTGCCTTTTGTCTCGTTCTTACAATGTTGATTAATTCCAACCCTTTTGAAAATTGATGATGATGTCCCCATTAAAACATTACTCAATCACAATCTCATATTGATACAACAAACCTCTTAGTCCATCATAAGAAAATTTTGCTTTTTTAATCGTGTTTTTTTCTGGATTGATAGCAAAATGTTCGGCTCTTCTGAAATCTACTTGTGTCAGATTGGTTTTATCGAAAACCGTATTCAGTAAATTACAATCGTGAAAAGACGCTCCTGTTAAATCAGCTTCTGAGAAATTTGCCTCTTGAATTTGACAATTTTCAAACTTTGTTTTTTGAAGCTTTTTCTTGAAAAAATAAGTATAATTCAAAGAACAATTTTTGAAGTAAACGGCAAATAAAAAAGGTTTACAAATACTGAAATCAACCCCAATTACTTTGCAATCAATAAATTGTACTGTTTTAAGGCTGGTGTTGTTGAGGTTGACACTACTGAGATTACAGCTTTCAAAAGTACAATCTATAAAATCATTATTGGCAAGATTACTATTTGAAAAATCACAATTTTTGAAAGTGCAACTTTCGTATTCATTTCCCTTGATTACTTGTTTTTAAAAATCAAGCTTCTCAAATACTTGTTCATAAAATTCTTCTT
>JBKBSS010000419.1:0-256 GCA_046291385.1 Emticicia sp.
ACCAATTATCAACGAAGAATTTGACTTAACGTAAGCTACACTTAACCCCCCATATATTCGTCCCGCCCATTTACCATGTGAAATCTGTCCAACCATATTAGTCCCGATGACAGGACAATTCAACTTATCTCCGACATTCCTAACGACCTTAATCAATTCCTGTCCATGGTCTGGCCATTCGATTTCTGCCGCAGCCCACCCGTATGGAATCAACAACAATTCAGGCTTTTTTTCTTCCATACGTTCAATTATATCC
>JBKBSS010000419.1:269-1045 GCA_046291385.1 Emticicia sp.
GCACAAATCAGAACTCCAATTACGCCAAACTTGGTCTGCACTACTTCTATTTTGTCTCCTGATGAATACGGAGGTGTCATTAGCTCGGGAAGGACATTTATCTTACGGTGTTTCAATAAAATTGTACCTTGGTCATCGACTAATATCGCAGAGCCAAATAGCTTATCATTTTCCTTTTCGTCAAGTCCTATGCAAATATAGATGGTGTATTTCCTCGCAAGAAACGATATTAATTCACTGTCATTCCCAGGAACTGGCGAAGCTCGTTTGTGTGATTCTGGATTAATCCAGCCTAACAAACAAGATTCTGGAAAAACTATTATGTCAGCATTATTATCTTTAGCCTCCATCAAAGCATATTCAATTCTCTTTATATTCCCTGCTCTGTCACCATCTACACACAATATTTGTCCAATGGCTATCTTTACTTTTTTCTTCATGAATTAAGATAACTTCATTTTAAAGTGATTATCCAACAAATTGTCCTATAATTTATACTTACCATTGTCATTAATATATAAATTTCAACCCAAAACAGGATTCAAAACTCCATCGGCAACAGTACCAACTTCTTTGTTACTCAACCATCTTTGCCAATCGGCGGTGCGATATTTATTGGTTGGTTCAATCACTTTTATATCTTTATCCATGTAAATCATGGTCATTACTTTGCGGGCTTTGTCTGATACATTTGCCCCCGCACGGTGGTACGTCCAGCCCGAATGAAAACTTACTTCTCCTAAATCAAACGGTGCTTCGTTCATCTTAAATTGCTT
>JBKBSS010000420.1:0-1032 GCA_046291385.1 Emticicia sp.
GCCCAAATACCAGGGCCTGGATAAAACTGCGGACGCTTCGTAAAGTACTGTTTATCAGTGGCATTATTGAGGTTGAACTTGGAAATCTCCGTTTTTGTCAGTTTGTGCCAAAGTTAGTCGATTTTTGCAAAGCAAATGAAAATACGTTAGTTCGAACCTTAATTTTCCAAAATTTCCTTAGACAACTTCTTTGCTGAAATTTCGTGAAAGTAAAACATAGTTATCTCGCTGAGAATAACCCAATTTTTAGTATCCCGAACCATCAGATTTGCCACGAGCAATGGCATATTCACCAATTTTTTTGCCGTGAATTAAGCCCATTTCGCAATCAACTCGGAAGTGTATCAAGCCGTAAACTCTTGAATTAGATGCTTCTGAGGCTTTTGCGTTCATTTCGGTTGCTTTCGAGGGGAAAACTGAACCGAGAACCGTAGCCGCTGCCGCCGAAAACGTTGAATGTCCCGAAGTATAAGAAGGGAAGTTTGGTAAGCCTACCGAAGTTTTCAAACCAAACTGTTGCGGACGTGGTGTATAATAGTAATATTTTGTCTCCCAACAAGCGATTCCAGCGTCCATCAAGGCAGTACTTACTAATGCCAACGTGCGTGCGGTCGCTACTTCGCTAAACTTATTTTCGTGACAAAGATTCGACGCTTCACGTGTCCAATGACCAGGTGGCGTATAACTTCCTGCACCGTCAGCCCAATAATTGGCAATGCGAGCCTGCTCACGGGTTTGTGATTTATTGATTTTCTCCAGTTCTTCATATTCTTTCTGCCACTCAGCCGAACCAACTATATAGGGCATTTTTGGACGAATACTTTCAAGCGTTTTTCTATCAAAATTCCATGTTGCAACTGCTCCATAATTTGGCAACATTGGCGGACGGACTGGAGCTTCCTGACTTACCCAAACATCTTTTATTCCACGAATTTTGGCGGCTTCAATTTGCCCAGCTACGAGTGTTTGGTTATTTGAAGCACTCATACCATCACCTTTTGCTTTTGCCATTACTTTTGCGGCAACGGCTTT
>JBKBSS010000421.1:0-1017 GCA_046291385.1 Emticicia sp.
TTTCATTCTGTAATTTATGTCAACCTAAAAAAGGCCACCGCTTGGGTGACCTTTCATTTGAAATTTTAATTTGAAGCTTTGCGTTTCATCTGATCAAAGAAGTCATCATTGGTCTTGGTTTCTTTCATGCGATCAAGCAGGAATTCCATTGCCGCCAGTTCGTCCTGGGTATGCAAAAGCTTACGCAGAATCCAGACTTTACGCAGATTATCTTCTGACATCAGACGTTCTTCACGACGGGTACCCGAATTCTTCGTAGATCACTTCATCCATTTTACTGCCGGTTTCAATCAATGCAGTAGAAATAATGGTCAGTGAACCGCCTTCTTCGATATTACGAGCCGCACCGAAGAAACGTTTTGGACGTTCAAGTGCATGTGCATCCACACCACCTGTCAATACCTTACCAGATGAAGGAATTACAGTATTGTACGCACGTGCCAGACGGGTAATTGAGTCAAGCAGAATCACCACGTCTTTTTTATGTTCGACCAGACGTTTGGCTTTTTCAATCACCATTTCAGCCACTTGTACGTGACGCGCTGGAGATTCGTCAAAGGTTGAAGCGATAACTTCACCACGAACCGTACGTTCCATTTCAGTGACTTCTTCAGGACGTTCGTCAATCAGCAGTACAATCAGGAAACATTCAGGGTTGTTACGAACAATTGACTGTGCAATGTTTTGCAGCAACATGGTTTTACCGGCTTTCGGGGGTGCAACGATAATAGAACGCTGACCTTTACCGATTGGGGCAACCAGATCGACTACACGAGCTGTCAAATCTTCAGTGGTACCATTACCCAATTCCATGACCAATTGCTCAGTTGGGAATAATGGGGTTAAGTTTTCAAACAGAATCTTGTTGCGAGAGTTCTCAGGTGTGTCGTAGTTAATCTGGTTCACTTTTAGAAGTGCAAAATAACGTACACCTTCTTTCGGTGGGCGAATGGTACCAGTAATAGTATCGCCTGTACGAAGGTTAAAACGACGGATCTGGGAAGGGCTGACATATAT
>JBKBSS010000422.1:0-917 GCA_046291385.1 Emticicia sp.
TAGGGCCTATAGCTCATTCGGTTAGAGCAACTGACTCATAATCAGTAGGTGCTTGGTTCGATTCCAAGTGGGCCCACCTGATAATCAAGGAGTTACGACGAAAGTTGTAACTCCTTATTTTTTTGATACATACAAGATACATACAAATTGAGTTATATTCAGAAAGCATCAGTAAACAAAAACAAACCTTTTTTTTCTGACCTTGCTTTTAAACTAAGCATCTGATATTTCGGTAAATCATCACAATATACTTTAGAATATGGCTTGGCAAATCCATTTTCGATTAATACTTCTCCTACTGATTTACTATCCTCCAAAATAACATAAGCTAAGGTTCTGTCATATCCATCAACCATGTTTCGTGTTTCTTGAACCAAAGTAACTTTATCGCCAGGTCGAACTACTTGCAGCATAAAGTTCAAAGATTTATTTCCAAGTTCGATTAAAAATTCTGCTGGAAGGTTTAACTCCTTTTCGTCTCTCAGCAATTTATTTGATGGTTTCAACTCAGGTGCATCTATTCCGTAGATGCGAACCTCTTCTTGTTCTTTTGTAAAAATATTTTCCACAATTAAGCCATCACCATCTACGATTTGAACGACTTTAAAGTGTGGTCTTATGAGTTTTGATTCGTTAGCTTCCATTTACGCCTGTATGCTTTTATTTGAATAATTGATATGGTTTTACCACTATCTAACTTTGCAAGTATAGTAAAACAAATGAAAAACTTAAATATTTAGCATTATGGCAAGGCAAAAAGGTGTAATGAAATATGTCGGAACTATCGGCGATGTTCGACATTTTAAAATTAAAGGTAATCAGGGATATTTCGCTGGAATGATTGGCGGACCAACTGGTGAACAAATCGCCACAGCACCAGAGTTTGCTCGTACTCGTGAAAACATGAACGAGTTTGC
>JBKBSS010000423.1:0-854 GCA_046291385.1 Emticicia sp.
CAAGTGACATGCTCGCATCATGATACAACCTGAAGCTACTAATGGCGCTGTTGCAAAACCAAATTCCTCCGCTCCAAGTAAGGCTGCTATAGCCACATCGCGACCCGTTTTTAGTTGGCCATCACATTCTAAAACGATTCGGCTTCGTAAATCGTTTAAAATCAATGTTTGTTGCGCTTCGGCAAGTCCAAGTTCCCAAGGAATTCCGGTATGAGTCAATGAGGTCAATGGAGCGGCTCCAGTTCCTCCGTCGTATCCTGAAATTAAAATCACATCTGCTTTTGCCTTTGCAACTCCAGCTGCTATTGTACCTACACCAACTTCAGAAACTAATTTGACATTAATTCTAGCTTCGCGATTGGCATTTTTTAGGTCAAAAATCAACTGCGATAAATCTTCAATTGAATAAATATCATGGTGCGGTGGTGGCGAAATTAAGCCAACATATGGTGTTGAATTTCGAGTTTCGGCAATCCAAGGCACTACTTTTTCACCAGGTAATTGACCACCTTCACCAGGTTTTGCTCCTTGTGCCATTTTGATTTGAATTTCGCGAGCGTTGGTCAAATAGTTAATCGAAACTCCAAAACGTCCTGAGGCAACTTGTTTGATGGCGCTATTTCTAGAGTCTCCATTTAAGTCTTTTTGAAAACGTTTTGGATCTTCTCCGCCTTCTCCAGAATTGCTTTTACCACCAATTCTGTTCATGGCAATCGCTAGGTTTTCATGTGCTTCTTGGCTGATGGATCCATAAGACATGGCACCTGTTTTGAATTTTTTTACAATTTCAGTCCAAGGTTCCACTTCATCCAAAGGAATAGGATCTAAGTTGTTGAATTCAAATAAACCTCTTA
>JBKBSS010000424.1:0-853 GCA_046291385.1 Emticicia sp.
ACTGCCATTCCTTGCGTATGGTCAGCACCCAATCTAATCGAGTTGAATGCAGGAACGGCTTTTGCTACCAATAACGAATCAAAATCTCGCTTCCATTGATTCACACGGGTTGTATCTTTTACTTTTTGATTGTAATATCCTGTAAAATATGAACAAACATGGTCTTTATCCAGTGCAGGAATGTTCCCTTTTTTATCATCCGCAAAAACACCATAAGTACGATAACTTACGCCTTGACGTTTACAAAAATCCCATATAAATCCATCTTTATCATTGGCAATTTGGCGGCGACCCATTCCCTCCGTTACGCCCCCACGACGACCATAACCCGTTGGCCAAGTTTTTTCTAAATAATCGTTTGCATGAGCTCCCAACGACCAATTATGACCATCGGCACTTACTTCGGCATCTACATAAAAATTATCCAATAATACGTATTCTCTGGCCAATTTGTGTTGGTTTGGCGTATATTTCTCACCAAATAAGCAAAGTGTCGTGTCTCCGTTTCCTTCTTTCATATCACCAAAAACTTGGTCATACGTGCGGTTTTCTTTCAAAATATAAAATACGTGCTTAATCGGCGAAGCATCTCCGACTTTCATCGGAATCGGATTGTTTGGTTCGCCATCCGCCACGAGTTCTTTGTCTTTTTTGTAAGGCGTATTTTGATATACTTTTTTAGAATACGCTTCTAATTCTTTTTCATTGGGTGTATCAATAATACTTAGCGTTCCTTTCATCAAATTTCCGATGTATTGTCCACGAGTATCTTCTCCCAAATGAGATTCCGAACGAACTTCTCTTTTGACTGGTTGCGGGCCGAGCGGATTGGCAAAAGAAGTAAATCCTTTTC
>JBKBSS010000425.1:0-816 GCA_046291385.1 Emticicia sp.
TTTTGGGTGGTAATCGTACAAACGCGGCACGAAGGAGCACACTACAAAAGTACTGGTCTCAAAAGTTTGATGCACCGGTGGCGGTTGGTGTACACGGCCTGTGATAGGCTCAAAATTATGGATGCTGAAACCGTATGGAAAATTGTAACCATCCCAACCAACTACATCAAAAGGATGCGTAGCATAAACGACTTCATGCAACATGCCTTCTTTTTTGATTTTGATTAAGAAATCGCCTTTTTCATCATGCGTTTCTAATTCGGTTGGCAAAATAAAATCGCGTTCGCAAAATGGCGAGTGCTCTAAGTGCTGACCCGATTCGTTTTTATAACGCTTTGGGGTATAAAACGGAGCAAATGATTCTACGTAGAAAAGGCGGTTGTCCTCTGTGTCAAATTCAATTTGGTAGATGATTCCGCGCGGGATAATCAAATAATCACCGTACTCAAAAGGAATATTACCTAGCATGGTACGTAATTTTCCTTTTCCTTTATGGATGAAAATCAGTTCATCAGCATCGGCATTTTTATAAAAATACTGTGTGAGTGATTTGCGTGGTGCAGCCAAACCAATGGTACAGTCTTTATTAACCAATAAGGCTTTGCGACTGTCTAAAAAATCGTCTTCTGGTTTTAGTTCAAAACCTTTTAAGAGTAATGATTTAATGTTTTTACCGATGGCAATTTTGGGCTCTACTGAATACGAATTTAAAATTTCTTTTACTTGTGTAGGCCTGTGCACGTGGTAGGATAAGGACGAGTGTCCGTGAAAACCCTCTGTTCCAAATAGTTGTTCGTAATAAAAACCACCATTCGG
>JBKBSS010000426.1:0-813 GCA_046291385.1 Emticicia sp.
TTTTCAATCAGTACGGGCACAACATTTTCAGGCTCTTGGAGATACACAAACAAAGGAATGTGCAATTCTTTTAGATTTTTACGAAGGTTGGCAACCGATTCCAATAAAAACTGCGCTCTAAACTTCTCTGTTTTTTTAAAACCGTATTTTGTTTTCGCAAAATGTCTCGGATCAAAGCAGTAAACGGCCACAACCGCTTCGTTTTCTTTAATTGCAAGATGAAGCGATTCATTATCATGAACACGTAAATCGTTTCTAAACCAAACTAGACCTTTTTGTTTCTTCTGCATTTTTCGCTACAATATTTTACTTCATCCCAAACTTTTTCCCATTTTTTGCGCCAAGCAAAAGGCCTATCGCATACCAAACACATTTTGGTGGGTAAATGTTCTTTTTTCACTAGGTGTATTTCTCAAATTCGTTTACTACAATCTTGGCTTTCAAATCAAACATCAAGTTGTACAAACCAAAGAACGTTCTGTTCATATAAATAAAATGCTTTGAACCTCTGTTGCCATTCATCTTTTTAAGATTGGTATCTTTTGAAAAACGCTCTCCTAATTCGCCAATACTTTGAAAGAATTTCTCATCAGAGAAGTCGAAAGTTTTTTCTTGAAACGGTTTGGTAAATAAGGACAATAGGTCGTGAAACATACCTGTGAAATAAGCCATTTCTTCTTTAGTATCGTCTTGACGTAAAATTTCTAATTCTAATAACTTATCGTGAAATAGGGCGGCATCATTAATTACCTTTTTGTCGATGAGTTCGAAGTAAGGAATGTAAAAATCCATTGGAATTTTTTTCATACAACC
>JBKBSS010000042.1:0-5735 GCA_046291385.1 Emticicia sp.
TGGCCGCACCTGTCATTTTCTTTTCTATGCGTTCCAAAATCCCCAAACCGAGCATTTTTCTTTGAAAATTTGAACGCACTAATTTTTCCCCCAAAATGGTTTCGTAAAGATTCTGTAATTCATTCATCGTGAAGGTTTCGGGCAGTAAATTGAAACCAATCAATCTATCATCAATCATCAAACGTAAGGTTTCGAGGGCTTTCCGAAAAATCTCGTTATGGTCAAACATCAAAGTCGGAATTTTATCTAAATCGTACCATTTGCAAGAATCCGACAACTCATCGGGACTTGGTGCGGCTTTCGAGAAATCAATCAAAGCATAATAGCCAATCGAAATAAAACGATTCAACAAAAAATGGGTAGGCTTCATTTCGATACCCCATCCAGCCATAATTTGCTTATGTATTTCATCATTTCGGCGATTTTTATTGCCAAAAACATAAAATTGCTCCAAATAAATATTTCTCAAACCCGTTCGTTCTTCCAAAATTCTCTGAGCGGCATCTTCCAAATCCTCATCCATATTGATAAATCCACCTGGCAAAGCATAATATTCGGTATTTTTATACTTCAAAAGTAAGATTTTAAGTTGGTTATTGTGGAAGCCCAAGGTCACACAATCAATCGAAACACTTGGCAAAAGGCATGGTTTATTCTCCCAATATTCTTTTAGGTCAGTATTTTTAGTCATAAAAGTTTAGGTTTATACAAAAATAAAGAATTATTTGTAATATTCAAAGAAACGCTCTATCATTGTATCAAAATGGTACAATAATCTTATTCCTTAAAATCCAACAAATCCTTTAAAAAAGCCTATTTGTCGAATACTTTAAAGGATGTGCCGATTAATCAAATTTCAGAAAGTTCTTATTTGCATTTTTGTTAGTCAAAACTTCAACCTTTTACTCTAAACACGTGAGTCTAAGTTTACCTTATCCAAAGAAAATGAAACAAATCAAAAAAGCCTTACCGTGCATATTTGTAGCCCTCACAACTATGAGCGGCTTCAATGTATTTGCTCAAAAAGCCCCTGACGAAAATCGCTTTACAAAAGTAGTTATGAGCGAAAAACTCGACGAACCAATGGAAATGACTTTGCTAAAAGACGGACGAGTTTTGTTCGTCGAACGCAAAGGAGCATTGAAACAATACAACCCCGAAACTGGCGAAACCAAAACTTTGGCCACAATTCCTGTCAATACTAAATATACCAATGCAAAAGGCGTAAAGCGTGAAGCCGAAGAAGGTTTGATGGGCTTGATTCACGACCCAAATTTTGAGCAAAACCACTGGATTTATATGTATTATGCCGATACCGACGTAAATCAGCACGTGTTGGCTCGTTGGGAATTGCGTGGAGAAGAATTAGTTGCGAATTCTAAAAAAATCATTTTAAATGTGCCTACGCAACGTGAGGAATGCTGCCACACTGGCGGTGGAATGGTTTTTGATAAATCAGGAAATCTTTATTTAACGATTGGAAATAACACTTCAAACAGCGGAACACCTGGCTACGCAAACCTTGACGAAAGAAAAGGTTGGGAATATTGGGACGACCAACGTGGAGCAGGAAATACCAACAGTTTGACAGGAAAGATTTTAAGAATCAAACCTGAAGCGGATGCTACTTATTCAATTCCGAAAGGAAATCTTTACGAAACTTTGCCAAACAATGGCGATGGTTTGGTGAAAAAAGAAATCTATACAATGGGACACCGCAACCCGTGGAGACCAACGATTGATAGCAAAACAGGTTATTTATATTGGGGAGAAGTTGGCCCCGATGCTTCGGCTGACTCTGAACAAGGCCCACGTGGCTACGATGAATTTAACCAAGCCCGCAAAGCAAGCAATTTCGGTTGGCCATATTTCATCGGTGATAATAAAGCATACACCGATTGGGATTTTGAAACTGGAAAACCTCGCCCAAATGCTACTTATGACCCCGCAAAACCAATCAATGATTCGCCCAACAATACTGGTCTGAAACAACTTCCTCCCGCACAAAAAGCATTTATTTATTATCCTTATGGTATTTCTGAGGAATTCCCTTTGGTTGGAAGTTCGGGTAGAAGTGCAACTGGCGGACCAGTTTTTCATAAATCAGATTTTCCTGCTGGAAAGCGTGTTTTTCCAGAATATTACGAAGGAAAATGGTTAATCGTAGAGTTTATGCGTGGCTGGATTATGTCGGTAACGATGGACGAAAACGGTGATTACAAATCAATGGAGCGTTTCATGCCAAACACCGATTTCGGTAGTGCTATCGACATGGATTTTAGACCAGACGGAGATTTGTATGTGCTTGAATACGGCTCGGCTTGGTTTAGAGGAAACGACAATGCTCGCCTCGTAAAAGTAGAATATAACGGCGGAAACCGTATGCCAAAAGTAGTGGCAAAAGCTGATAATTTGACAGGTTCAGCACCTTTAAAAGTCAGCCTTTCATCAACAGGAACAAATGACCCCGATGGCGATAAATTGACGTATTTATGGGAAGTAAAAAGCAAAGCAGGCAAGAAAGTTTTAAGAACTGAAAACCCAAGCATAACTTTTGATAAAGCAGGTACTTATAATGTAACTCTTACGGTAAAAGATACCAAAGGCGAAGAAAACAGCGAATCGCTTGAAATAAAAGTTGGAAACGAACCACCAGCCGTAGCTTTCAATATCAAAAAAGGCAACAGAACTTTCTATTTTCCGAACAAACCAATCGACTACGAAGTAACGGTTTCGGACAAAGAAGATGGCAATTTAACAAACGGAAAAATCAAGCCTGAGCAAGTAGCTGTAAGCATTGATTATATGCCAATCGGTTATGATAAAATCGAGGCTTCGCAAAATCACCGTGGTGTTGATGCCGTAGCATTTGCTTCAATGGGCGAGCGTTTGATGGCGAAAAGCGACTGTAAATCTTGCCACATTGTTGATGTAAAATCAGTTGGGCCGAGCCTAAAAGATGTAGCCAATAAATACAAAGGCGATACGAAAGCCGTTGATTATCTTTCAAAGAAAATCATCAATGGTGGCGGTGGTGTTTGGGGCGACCACGTAATGGCGGCTCACCCACAAATTTCGACAGCCGAAGCAAACATCATGGTTGATTATATCTTGAACATCAACGAGCCAAAAACTGCCAAATCAATGCCAACGCAAGGCAGCTATGCCACAAAAATTCCAGAAGGACAAAAAAGTAACGGAACGTATATTTTGCGTGCCGCTTATAAAGATAAAGGCACAAAAGTAATGAAATCACTTTCAACCGAAGATGTAGTTGTGTTGAAAAACCCGATTTTAAATCCAGAATTGGCCGATAAATCGAAAGGAACACAATTAGTAATTACACCAGGACGCTCATTTTCAATGGTTGGCGATAAATCTTACTTAGCTTACGCAAATGTTGACTTAACGGGCATCAGCGAAATCGAAGTTACCGCCCAAGCACAAACCCGTGTTGGTGCAGCAGGAGGTGTTATTGAGCTTCATCTTGACTCGCCAACGGGTGCTTTGATTGGTACAAGCGATAAAATCGAACCAAGAGAAATGAGAATGGGACAACAGCCAGCAGCACCCGCTAAACCAGCAGCTTCAACTGGTGCAACGCCTGCCACTGGTACGCCTGCACCAGCAGCCGCACCACCAGCACGCCCAAACATGAATAGTAAATTAAAAGTAAATGTACCTCAAAATGCGGGTCAACACGATGTGTATTTGGTTTTCAGAAATGAAAAAGCGAAAGATACCCAAATCGTAATGGCAGTTTCAGCGATTGAATTTAAAGCAAGCGAATAATAAACCCTAAGATAAATAGTGCCGAGTACCGAGAATTGGGCATAAAAACCCGATTCTCATTTTCACCAAATCCTCCTACCCTTCCAAAAAATACGAACAAAACTTTAATTACTAACAAAAATGCAAAACAGAAGAGATTTTCTTAAAAATACAGGAGCTTTGGCACTTGGCGGTTTAATGCTACCAAACTTAGCTGATGCTTTTTCGGAAGCAAAAAAAGTAAAGAATTTTGGTGTACAATTATACACAACAATGTCGGTCATTGACAAAGACGTTGAAGGAACTTTGAAGCAAATTGCAGGAATCGGCTACAAAGAAATCGAGTCGGCATTTAGTATGAAAGGTGGTTTTTATGGCATGAAGCCTAAAGAATTTGCCAAATTAGTTTCAGATTTAGGGATGTCGTGGCAAGCACACCACGTGAATGGAGCTCCATTCAACCGCCCTACTCCACGTCCAGCCGCCGCCAACGGAAACCCAGCACCAGCTCGCCCAGCTATGCCACCAATGAAAAATTTGCTCAATAATACCCAAGAAATCGTTGATGAAGTAGCCGAAGGTGGAGCAAAATATTTGGTTTGTGCCAGTATTCCAGTCAATAAAATAGAAGAAGTAAAACTTTCACTCGAAATTCTTCAAAAAGCAGGCGAAGCTGCCAAAAAAGCAGGTCTGACTTTTGTTTTCCACAATCATACAGCCGAATTTGAAATGGTTGAAGGACAACGCCCTTTCGATATGATGGCTTCGCAAATCGGTGCTGATATACTCAAATTTGAACTTGACCTTGCTTGGGCAACCAAAGCAGGTGTAAATATTCCAGAATTATTCAAAACACACCCAGGTCGTTTCCCTCTTTTCCACGTAAAAGATTTGAACAAAGAAACGCAACGACCAGTTGAAGTTGGTGCAGGTTATATCGACTTCAAGCCAATTTTTGCAGCCGCTAAAACTGCGGGCGTAAAACATTATTTCGTTGAGCAAGACGCAGCTCCATCTCCAGTGGATAACCTTACAACGAGTTTCAATAATTTGAAGAAAATTGTGTAGTAATTTTTAGTCAGCAATGGGCAGTTTTCAGTGGGCAATATTACGTACTGCCAACTGAGAATTGCAGACTGAAAACTCTTTCCATATATTCACCCTATAAAAACTATTGGCATGAAATCAAATCGCCGAAATTTCATTCAAAAATTAGGTCTAAGCACAGCGGGCTTAGGTACGGCCAGTTTGCTTACTTCTGAGGCTAAGGGTTTTAAACCCAAAGAAAAAGAAGATGAACAAATTCTTTTTGTTGGTGATAACATTGCCGTTGCCAACACGCAGTATGGCAAAGTAAGAGGCTATATTTTGCGAGGAATCCATACATTTTTGGGAATTCCTTACGGAGCTGATACTTCGGGAGAAAACCGTTTTATGCCTCCGAAAAAACCAGCTTCTTGGACTAACATAAAACCAGCAGTTTGGTGGGGAAATTCTGCTCCACAAATCATGGAAAAACGCTACGCCAACGAATACGCTTCATTTGTTGACCATTGGAACTACGACGACGTAAGCGAAGATTGCCTAAAAATCAACGTTTGGACACCTACACTTGACAATAAAAAAAGACCAGTAATTGTGTGGCTACACGGTGGTGGATTTGTGAATGGGAATGCAATTGAACAAGATGGCTATAATGGTGAAAATATCAGTCGATTTGGCGATGTAGTTTTCTGCTCGCTTAATCACCGTTTGGGAGCTTTAGGCTTCACAAACTTAGCAAATGCTGGCGATAAAATGGCCGCATCAGGCAATGTCGGAATGTTGGATATTGTGGCGGCTCTCGAATGGGTGCGTGATAATATCGCCAATTTTGGTGGCGATGCTGGTAATGTAACCATCATGGGTCAATCGGGTGGTGGTGCAAAAGTTTGTACGCTTACGGCCATGCCTTCGGCCAAAGG
>JBKBSS010000042.1:5834-9077 GCA_046291385.1 Emticicia sp.
TTTATTCCATAAGGCCGTAGCTCTGAGCGGCTCATCGCTCAATGGTTTATCAAAAGAATATTCTGAAAAACTCGGAGTAATGGTGCTGCAAGAAGCAGGACTTGGTGCCAATGAAATCGGAAAATTACAGCAAATTCCGTGGCGAGAATATATTGATATTGCCAATCGTGCCGCCGCCAAAATGGCCGATGAAGCCAAACGTCTTAATCTTGCTCGTGGCGGTTTTGCCCCCGTTGCCGATGGTAATTTCTTATCAGCAGGCACTTTCTATGCCGATAATTCACACTTTTCGGCCGATGTACCGATGATTATATGCACAACTTTCAATGAGCAATCGCCGAGTAGGGTTGATTCTTCGCTTGAAAACATTGGCATCAATGATGTAAAAGAAAAGCTCAAGTCTCGTTTTGGCGAAAAAACTGGCGAAATTGTAGATAGTTACGCCAAGGTTTTCCCCGATAAAAAACCAGTAGAAATTTGGTCGATGGTGATGAGTAATCGTAAAGGTGCAATTGCCACAGCCGATGCAAAAGCCACACAAAAAGCACCTGTTTATTTGGCTTGGTTTGGTTTTCAGCCGCCACTTTTTGATGGGCGTATGCGAGCATTCCACTGCGACGATATTTGTTTTTGGTTCTATAATACCGACCTCATGCTTACGCACACGGGCGGCGGTGCAAGACCAAGAAGGCTTTCGGAAAAAATGGCAAAATCATTCTTAAATTTTGTCCGTACGGGAAATCCGAACGGCGGAGGTTTACCAAATTGGGCAAAATACACCAGCGAAAAAGGTGAAACCATGATTCTGAATGATGAATGTATGCTGAAAAATGACCCCGACCGTGAAGCGAGAAAGGCTTTAAGTTAAGATTGTCTATGTTTGACTTAGACTCATAAAATTTCATTGCCGTCTGTTTTAACAGACGGATACTGGGAATGAAAAATCCTTATCGGCTTTAGCCAAAATTCAGCAAAAGTTTTGGCTAAAGCCATTTTGTTTTTATCTTATTTGTCCGTTGGTTTCAATCAACAGCAATGAATTTTGAAAATGAATTAAAAAATTGAATACAGTTATTAAAAAATCTGTGTTTAGTATAAAATCTGACAATAAATCTGCTATATTTGACCTTTATTCAACCTAATACTACTACAAAATGAAACGTTTCATTTGCCTATTTTTACTGATAGGCTCTTTCGCTACTTATGCCCAACAAGGAAGTATCAAAGAAAGCATAAAAATCAAAAGTAGCACCCTCGGCAAAGATGTTGAATACAGTATTTATCTCCCTGCCGACTACGATAAAACCAATCGTCAATATCCTGTTCTTTACTTACTTCACGGCTACACTGATGATGAAACTGGTTGGACTCAATTTGGTCAAACGCCCGAAATTGCCGACCGCACCATCAATAATGGAGAAGCTCCACCGATGATTATTGTCATGCCCGATGCTGGCGTTTCGTGGTACATGAACACCTTCGATGGCAAAACAAAATTTGAAGATTTTTTCATCAAAGAATTCATTCCTTACATCGAATCAAATTATAGAATTCGTGCAAAAAAAGAGTTTAGAGCAGTAGCTGGTCTTTCGATGGGCGGACTCGGAACACTCCTTTACGCAACCAAACACCCCGAAATGTTTGTGGCAGCCGCTCCACTCAGTGCAGCTATTTGGACTGATGAAGAAGTGGTTACGCAAAATGCCGATATTAATCGCTGGAACACCGTTTTCGGTGATTTATACGGAAAAGATTTAAAAGGAAAAGAGCGTTTGACCGAACATTATTACAAAAATGCCCCAATAAAAATCGTAGAAACCGCCAATGCCGACGACTTAAAAAAAGTAAAATTCTACATTGATTGTGGCGATGATGATTTCTTGATAAAAGGCAATATGGCACTTCACGCCATGATGATTGACAAGAAAATTCCGCATGAATTTAGGGTGCGTGATGGCGGACATACTTGGTCATACTGGCGAACCGCTTTACCCGAAGTTATGAAATTTGTAGGCGAAAGTTTCAAAAGATAAATCTAATTTTGAATGATAGATTGAATGAATGATAGAGTAAACTATACAAATTATCTCTAAAATTCTATCATTCTATCATTCACTCATTCAAAACTAAAAAAACATGAATCGTAGAGAAGCCATACAAAGAGCCACTCTCCTACTCGGAGGCGTTCTTTCAGCACCATTAATGGCAGGTGCAATAGGGCAAATCCTAAACACTGGTGAAAGTGTAAAAGTTAGTGCCGACCAAGCAGCATTATTGGCCGAAGTAGCCGATATTATTATTCCAACAACTGGCACACCTGGAGCAAAAGCGGCAGGTGTCGAGAAGTTTATTGTGCGTGTGATGCGTGATTGCTACGAAAAGCCCGACCAAGAAAAATTCTACGCTGGTTTAGCAAAACTTGATGCCGATAGCCAAGCGAAATTTGGTAAAGGCTTTGCAGCACTCGATGTAACTCAGAAAAACGAAATGGTCAAGCAAAGCACTATCGACAACAAAGCATTTTTCACCCAAATGAAAAGCCTAACCGTAACGGGCTACTTTACCTCAGAAATCGGAGCAACACAGGCGTTAGAATACTTACCAATTCCTGGTAAATTTGAAGCCTGTATTCCACTCAAACCAGGTCAGAAAACTTGGGCATTATAATTGAGAAATTAGATTACAGACAAGAGACAAAAGAGTTTAATAAACTAAATAAATCTCATGTCTATTGTCTTTTGTCTCAATTCTTAGACACAAATAAAAAAACTCTAATTAGCACTAAAAAATGGCAAACTTAAATATAGATTTAATCAAAGACCAAACCTACGATGCTATCGTAATCGGCTCAGGCATTTCGGGCGGTTGGGCGGCTAAAGAATTGACCGAGAAAGGAATGCGAGTATTGATGCTCGAAAAAGGTCGTCAACTCGAACACGTAACAGGCTACGAAAACGCCATGAAAGCTCCGTGGGAGTCGCAATATAATGGACGCTTAACGGTTGCTCAAAAGGAAAGTCACCCAAAATTGGCTCGTGATTATCCGTATAACGAAATGAGCGAAAAATATTGGATGAATGATTCAGACTCTTTGTATAAAGAAGAAAAACGTTTCGACTGGTACCGACCAAATATCGTTGGTGGAAAATCAATCATGTGGGGCCGCCAAACTTACCGTTTGGGCGATATGGATTTTGAAGCAAACCTAAAAGATGGCATTGCCATTGACTGGCCGATTCGTTA
>JBKBSS010000042.1:9177-14393 GCA_046291385.1 Emticicia sp.
AAAGACATTGCTCCGTGGTATTCTTACGTAGAAAAATTTGCGGGAATTTCGGGCGAAAAACTCGGTTTACCGCAATTGCCCGACAGCGATTTTCTACCACCAATGGAAATGTATTGTGTAGAAAAAGAAGTACGCCAACGCCTCGAAAAAACCTTCCCAGGTCGTACAATGACCATTGGCCGTGTAGCCAATCTTTCGGAAGCTCGCAAAGAACAACTCGGTGTTGGTCGTGCGGCTTGTCAATACCGAAATAAATGTGCCTTGGGTTGTCCGTTTGGTGCGTATTTTAGTACACAATCTTGTACATTGCCGCCCGCTGCTAAAACTGGTCGTTTGACTCTCCGCCCCGATTCGGTTGTCAAAGAAATTTTATTTGATGATAAAACTCAAAAAGCTACTGGTGTGCGTATCATTGATACACAAACACTTGATGTGCGTGAGTTTTACGCAAAAATTATCTTTGTTTGCGGCAGTACGCTGGGTTCTACAACCTTGATGCTCAACTCAAAATCAGACCGTTTCCCGAATGGTTTTGGTAATGATTCTGGTCAACTCGGTCATAACTTAATGGACCACCATTTCCGTACAGGTGCTGGTGGCGAGTGGGAAGGCGATTTAGACAAATACTATTCTGGTCGCCGTGCCAATGGTATTTATATTCCACGCTACAGAAATGTCGGCTCTGATAAACGTGACTATTTACGTGGTTTTGGTTATCAAGGTGGCGGTAGCCGTCAAGGATGGCAACGAAATGTAGCTGAATTGAGTTTCGGTGCCGATTTCAAAGAAGAATTAACCAAACCTGGCAACTGGACAATCGGTTTTGGTGGTTTCGGAGAAACACTTCCTTATTTTGAAAATCGTGTGTATTTACACCCAACCGAAAAAGATAAGTGGGGACTTCCGTTAGCCGTTTTTGATGCCGAATTAAAAGAAAACGAGAAAAAAATGCGTGTTGATATGCAAAACGATGCCATTGAAATGCTCGAAAAATCAGGCGTGAAAAATGTAAAAGGCTATGACCGTGGCTCATATTTGGGTATGGCGATTCACGAAATGGGAACTGCCCGCATGGGTCGTGACCCTAAAACTTCGGTCTTGAACGCAAATAACCAAGTTTGGGGAGCGAAAAACGTTTTCGTAACCGACGGCTCGGCAATGACATCAGCATCTTGCGTAAACCCTTCGCTTACTTATATGGCTCTTACAGCTCGTGCGGCTGACTTTGCAGTGAAAGAATTGAAGAAAAAAAATATATAATTAATCAGTTCGACGATGTTTAAGGAAGCCTTCGCTCAGAGCGAAGGCTTCCTTTTTTTGACTTCCTTTTATTTTGAACATCCACAAGTTTAGGCTTAAATTTGAGGTAATATTCAACCTGCAAAATAATGAAAATCAATCAATCACTAATCATCATTATTTTTCTAAGTTTCTCACAATTCCTTCATGCTCAAAACCTTTCTATTCAAGACCTAAATAAAAAATTAGGTCGAGGAATAAACATGGGCAATATGTTTGAAGCTCCCACCGAAACGGAATGGGGAAATCCTTTCAAAGATGATTATTTTGAGCGAATCGCTCAATTAGGTTTCAATCACGTCAGAATTCCAATTCGTTGGGATGTAGCCGCACGAGCTTTCCAAACTGAGCCTTACAGCATCAACCCAACTTTTCTGGCAAGAATAAAATATGTCATTGATAAAGCTCATGCGAGTAAATTATACGTGGTTATCAATATGCACCACCACGAAGAACTTTTTACTAATCCCGAAAAAATAAAACCTCGATTTATCAGTCAATGGGAGCAAATTGCAGCTTTTTTCAAGGATTATGACCAAAAACTATTGTTTGAGGTAATGAACGAGCCTAATAACAATTTAACACCTGACCTTTGGAATACTTTTTTTTCCGATGCTTTAAAGAGCATTCGTAAGACAAATCCAACAAGGGCGGTTTTGATGGGAACAGCAAATTATGGCGGACTCAGTGGAGTACCAAGTTTGAAAATTCCCGATGATAAAAATATTATTTTAACCGTTCACTATTATAACCCTTTTAATTTTACGCATCAAGGAGCAGAATGGGTTGGCAACGACGCTCAAAATTGGCTCGGTACAGTATGGGAAGATTTGACTCTGGAACGCAATCAAGTAATCTCAGAATTTGACTTTTTGGCCACATTCGCTAAACAAAAAAATATTCCCGTTCATATTGGAGAATTTGGGGCTTACAGCAAAGCCGACATTGAAAGTAGAGTAAAATGGACTACTTTTCTGGCTCGTTGGTTTGAAGAACAAGGTTTCAGTTGGGCGTATTGGGAATTTAGTGCAGGTTTTGGTATTTACAACCCCGCAAATCAGCAATACAACACAAAATTAGTAGATGCTTTGCTAAAAAACCCGATGTCAAGTGCGAAATCACTTCCATCAAAAATACTTTATCAAAGCGATTTCAGTACAAACGACGGCTGGAATTTGGGTGTACAACCTACCTCAACGGCTACTTTTTCACGAAATAATGGTTTGAATATTGACATAAAGTCAGCTTCAAAAGATGGTTGGCACGTACAATTAACCAAAGCAAACATTCCGATTTTAAATAAAAAAAGGTATTTAGTGAGTATAAAAGCAAAAGCCGACAAAGATGTTTCGGTAACAAACTATATCGGCAAAAATGCTTCGCCGTATAATAGTTATTCAGGATACAGCAACTTAACTTTTGGCACAAAAGAAAAAGAATTTGCCTATACTTTCGTAATGAACGACCCAAGTGATTTAGTTGCTCGAATGAGTTTTGACATGGGAACAACGGTTGCGACTATCAATATTTCATCCATAAAAATTGAAGAAATCATTGAAAATGTAGTTACTCCTGCCATACTTGCCAACGAAAATACATCTACGATAAATATATTTCCCAACCCAACTGAAGGTTTTCTAACGGTTTCGACTTTAGAAACAATACAAAACTTAGAATTGATTGACCAAAAAGGAAAGGTCGTTTTCAGAAAAAAAAATATGGATACCAACTCGTTCGACGTATCTTTACAAGGTATTCCTTCGGGTAATTATGTTTTGGTTTTGTACGGAAAAGATAAAGTTATAACAAAAAAAATAGTCAAAAATTGAAGTTTTGAAGCATGAATTTTTTAAAGATAATTAGCTATTTTTCATTCATCGGTTTATTATTCACACTAAGCTGCAACAAACAATCAGAAGGCGAGAAACTGGCTCAAACTTATTGTGCTTCGTGCCATCTGTTTCCCGAACCAAGTTTACTCGATAAAACGACTTGGAAAAACAATATCATGCCCGTAATGGCCACGCAACTGGGTTTACAGATTGTCAATGGCGAAGTATATCCCGACATTCAACAAGGTGCTGATGGAAAATTTGAGAGCGTTGCGAGTATTACGCCCGAAGAATGGGCAAAAATCGTGGCTTATTATGAAGAAAATGCCCCCGAAAAACTACCAAATCAAGGCCGTAAACCTATCTCTGCTATCACAAACCTATTTTCAGTAAAACCAATTTCCATCCCACAAAGTAGTTTTCCATCGCTTACTTTTATAAAAATTGATAGTGCAAATCAGCAAATTTATGCCGCCAGCGATGCTACTTTGAGCATTTTTGACAAAAAAGCCACAACAATTTTAGCCCAAAAAGTTGAAGAAACAATCGTTGATATTGATTTCGGAAATACACTTCAAAAAGCAGGAAATCGCACAGGCTATTTTACGAATATCGGCATTCTGAACCCCAATGATTTGACAAAAGGCTCGCTTCATGGTTTTGATTTTGCAGGAAAAAATAATTTCAAAAATACGGGAAAGACACTCGAAAATCTCACTCGCCCAGTCCAAAGCATTTCAGTTGATTTAGATAAAGATGGACTAATCGACCAACTGATTTGCGGTTATGGTAATAAAAATGGCAGTTTGATTTACTACAAAAATTTAGGCAAAAATAATTATAAAGCACTCACAATCAGAGCTTTGCCAGGAGCAATAAAAACATATATTGATGATGTAAATAAAGATGGACTGCCCGATATTTGGGTACTTTTTGCCCAAGCCCAAGAAGGTATTTTTCTGTTTACTAATAAGGGGAAGGATGCGGCAGGCGTACTTCAATTCGATACTAAAGAAATTCTAAGATTTTCGCCAGTGCAAGGTTCATCTTTTTTTGAATTGGTCGATTTAAACAAAGATGGTCACAAAGATATTCTCTATACCAGTGGCGATAATGCCGATTATAGCACACATTTACTCAAAAACTTTCACGGAGTTTATGGTTATTTGAATGATGGCAAAAATAACTTTAAACAAGCATTTTTCTACCCAATTAATGGCTGTTTCAAGGCTCTCGCTCGTGATTTTGATAAAGATGGCGATTTAGATATTGCTACGATTTCTTATTTCCCTGACTTTAAAAATCAGCCAAAAGAAGGTTTTGTTTATCTCGAAAACAAAGGAAAATTTGAATTTTCGGCCACATCAATCAAAGAAGTAAATGCAGGAAATTGGCTCGTGATGGATGCCGCCGACCTTGATGCCGATGGCGATGAAGATATTGTGTTGGGCAATTTCGACCGAAAAAAACGTGGACGAATAAACGAATCTAAAAAAGATACTGCGGTATTGGTTTTGGTGAATAGGTTGAAGTGATGCGAAAAATTGTAGGAACGTCCAAATTGGACGTTCCTACGGTCGGTGTCTATCAAACAAATATCTTCATCAAGCCAACAAGCCCTTTGCATAAGCCACACATTTGGCAACTTCTTTCACCGCATTTGAGCCTTCTGGAATTTCGTACTCTAACTCAACCGTCGCAGGAAATTTGTATTTCTTGGTTTTCATCAAAGTCAAAATTTCTTTGAGTGGCGTATCGCCATTGCCCCATGCCAAATTTCCTTTGCCATCGGCCGTGCGGTCTTTGATGTGCATACTCGTAATACGGTCATGTTTGGCTTCGATTAATGCCAATAATGACTCTTTTGTATTCTTTCCACCCACTGCAATGTAATGTCCGCAGTCAAAATTAAGCGAGTTATACGGCGATTGGCTCAAGGCTTCATCCCAAAGACTGTCAGTTGCTTGCAAGTGGGCGTGATAACCTCCATAAACCTTGTTTTTTGCTCCTAAATCGCCCAAACGCTTGGTTTGAGCCGAATCGGTTGGTAATTCTAAAGTCACCGAAGTTGCTCCGAGAGCCTTA
>JBKBSS010000427.1:0-807 GCA_046291385.1 Emticicia sp.
CTATTTCCCAATCACTGACCGCCTGACCGAGCCTTCACCCAAAGGTTTATTGGAGCATTTTGATGGCGTAACGCCCGAATTCAACGGCACAGATTTCTAAGAAGTAGGTCAAAAACTCCTCGACCGAGGTTATGGTTTTGATTTTATTTCTGATAAACAAATCGGCAATTTAAGCACCAAAAATCAAGTAATCCTGACGGGTGGAATTAGCTACAAAACCATTTTATTGGCTGAAAGTGAGCAAGTTCCACTCGAAACCTTTGAAAAATTGATTGCTTTGGCAAAACAAGGGGCAAACATCATTTTCCACAAAAAACTCCCAGCCGATGTACCAGGTTTAGGCAATTTAGATGCTCGACGAGCAAAATTCAAGGCTTTATTGGCTGAGTTACACTTCGAGAACGCTGGCAGGGTTTTGAACCCTGCCAGCGTTAATTCATCAAGTTTCAGTCAAGCAAAACTTGGTCAAGGTTCGTTTTTGGTGGGCGAAAATTTAGAAGAAATGATGGTTTTTGCTAAAATTTACCGAGAAACCATGATTGATAATGGCTTGCAGTTCGTCAGAAAAACCCACACAAAAGGCAATTATTATTTCGTCAATAACAAAACCGATAAGGCTTTTGATGGTTGGGTGAAATTATCGGTTGATGCAAAATCTGCGGCTTTGTATAATCCAATGACCAAAACTTTGGGCATGGCAAAATACAATACCAAAACCAATGAAATTTATTTACAATTGGCGGCGGGCGAATCGTGCATTATTGAAACCTACAAAACTCCAGTTTCGGGGGCGAGTTTTGCGTATTT
>JBKBSS010000428.1:0-793 GCA_046291385.1 Emticicia sp.
CGTTTCGGTATCAAACAAGTAATGCTTATCAGTATGGTTGCGTGGGTGTTGCGTTTCGGACTTTTTGCTTACGGAAATCCAAGCGATGGACTTTGGATGATTATAATGTCGTGTATTGTTTACGGAATGGCTTTTGATTTCTTCAATATTTCGGGTTCGTTATTTATCGAAACTTATACCGACCCAAAAATCCGTTCGTCTGCTCAAGGTTTATTTATGATGATGGTTAATGGTTTTGGAGCAGTTTCGGGAAGTTTGATTAGCGGATTTGTGATTCAAAAATACTTCACGCTCGCCGACGGAGTAACAAAAAGTTGGAATGGAATTTGGCTTACATTTGCTATTTATTCATTGGTCGTAGCCATACTTTTCGCCATTATGTTTAAGCACAAACACGAAGATGGAGTAGAGGTAAAAGGACATTGACAGCGAATTTTGAATGAGTGAATGATAGCATGAGTGAATATAAATTCATTCTATCATTCACACATGCTATTATTCAAAATTATTTCTCCGCTCTGTAATACATTGTTGAGCAGTTTTCTTTTCTCAATATTCTTTTTGCCATTGCTTGTAGGCTTTGTGGGCTTACTTTTTCTATTTTTTCGGCATCATCATTGCACCAGTCGGGGTTTCCAGCGTTGGCGGCAAAAGCCAAATTCATAGCACGATTCAGTAATTCTACTTCAGCAAATGCCAATGTCGATTCGGCTTGATTTTTTACTTTTTGTAATTCATTTTCTGATAAAGCATTATCTCGCAATTCAGCAACCACTTCTTCGATGGCGGCATC
>JBKBSS010000429.1:0-785 GCA_046291385.1 Emticicia sp.
TATTAATAGAAACCATAACTCCCGCAACAAACGGAGGGTCTTACCAAGTAAAACTTCAATCGGGTGGAATTTATTGGATAAATATTGTCATTCTATTTTGTTTGATTTTAATCGTGCCATTAATTAAATATTTTCAGCAATATAATTTTGAAAAAGAACGCTGGGCCGATAGCGATTATTCACCATATATAACCGAAGAGGAAGAAGAAGAATGAAATTAGATAACCGATATAAAATCATGTATGCCGCTTTTTTGGTGGTAATTGTTGGATATTTTGCCTATTCGCTGCAAGTAGGAAAACTTTTCTACGAATTCAGCACCAAAAGCCAATGGGACGGCAGCAATAGCCGAACTTCGGGCGTAAATCGTTTCTATCATAAATAATTATACAACAGTTTTGTAGCACAATTTTCTAAATTGTGTCGCATCGAATTTTAATTTATAAAATCGTAAATATTTAAAATATGACCGACATCCTTAGCCTCAAATACGTTTATGCCTCAGTGATTTATTCGCTGATTGGTATTTTTATTTTGGTAATTTCGTTCGTGATTCTCGAAAAAGTTACGCCCGAAAATATCTATAAAGAAATCGTTCAGAAAAACAATACTGCATTGGCCATTATAGCAGCTTCATTTATTATTGCCGTTGCAATTATTATTAGTTCGGCCATTCATGGATAAAAGTTCGGTTAAAATTCCACTTTTACTGCTTTTTTCAGTGTTTTTGGTGGCTACTTGTGGACTTATCTACGAGCTAATTGCGGGTACGTTGGCCAGTTACC
>JBKBSS010000430.1:0-755 GCA_046291385.1 Emticicia sp.
AAAAGTACAATATCATCTGCCTCGCCAAGTTTCGGGGGGCGAACAACAGCGTGCAACCATCGTAAAAGCCATTGCCGAAGAACCAAAACTTTTGTTGCTCGATGAGCCTTTCAGTCATTTAGATGCCCTAAATAAGCGTCGGCTGAAAAACGAAGTTCTAAATCTCATAAAAGCCGAAGAAGTAAGTTGCATTTTCGTAACGCACGACGTAGCTGACGCTTACGGAATGGCCGATGAGTTATTAATCATGCAAAACGGCAACGCCCTGCAAATGGGTGTTCCCGAAGAAATTTACCGAAATCCAATTAACGAATACGTTGCCGAGATTACAGGAGAAACTTCGTTGAGTTCTGAGTTTAGAGTTCTGAGTTCTGAGTTGGCAACTGTTCACGGTTCAGTTTTGAGTTTTGAATTAGGTCAAACGCAACTCAGAACTCAGAACTCAGAACTCAGAACTCTTTTACGTCCCTCGCAAATTCGTATTTCTGAAAAATCTGATATAAAAGCCATCGTGCTATCAGTCAAATTTTTGGGAGCTTACTACGAAGTGATTTTACAAGTAAATGATTTCAGCCTAAAAATGTATAGTTTTGATAAACTTAATGTGGGTGACGAAATAGGAATTGAAATCAGACAACTTGATTAATTAAACTTGTGTCTATTTTGTTTCAAAGTGTGGTACATCTTATTATCGTAATAAAAATCGGACTGCCGAAGGATTAAATTGTGGTAAGAAAGTAAATATTGGTTTAAGT
>JBKBSS010000431.1:0-729 GCA_046291385.1 Emticicia sp.
ACGGTGTCCACGTCCTTGTGGAGCTGGTCTCATGCGTTTCAACATACGTCCACCATCAATGAAAATTGTTTTTACATACAATTCTGCATCTTCGATTTTCAAGTCTTCATTCTTTTGTTGCCAGTTAGCAACTGCCGATAATAAGACTTTCTTTACCACTGGTGCGGCGTGTTGTGGCTGAAAGCTCAAAATGCCTAAAGCCTGACTTACCTTCATCCCTCTAATAAGGTCAATCACTAATCTTGCCTTACGAGGCGTGGTAGGGTAATCATTAAGTTTTGCTACTGCTTCCATTTTTTCAATTATCAATTATCAATTATCAGTTATCAATTACTCAATCTATCGAACTTTAAAACCCGATTATCATTGACAATTGTTAATTGATAATTGTTTATTGTTATTATCTTTTACCTTTATCTTTTTTTGCTACGTGACCACGGAAGTTACGAGTTGGTGAAAACTCACCAAGTTTGTGTCCTACCATGTTATCAGTTACATAAACGGGAATAAATTTATTTCCATTGTGTACTGCGAATGTATGCCCGATGAAATCTGGTGAAATCATTGAACGACGTGACCACGTTTTGATTACTGACTTTTTGCCTGAGTTATTCATATCGACAATTTTCTTGTCGAGGCGAAAATCAATGTATGGTCCTTTTTTAAGTGAACGTGCCATTTTTTATTATTCTGAGCGATTTCTCGCTACGGTTAAGTTTTGAACTCTTT
>JBKBSS010000432.1:0-691 GCA_046291385.1 Emticicia sp.
TTCATCAGTTCGGTTAATTTATTTTCTGTAACTATTTGTGATTCTACTAAAATTTCTAACCAGAAGAGAGATTCATCGGCTTCTTCGATAGTAATACTTAGTTTTGAATAAAATTCGGCTTGACTTCTTGCTCTACAAACTGCACGGTAATTAGCTCCAACAGAACTTGCCGAACGAAGTAGTTGTTTGCCAATAATTTTTGCTTCGTCTGTTTTTGGTAAAGATTGAAATACTTTAATATTTCTCAGGGTAAAATCCTTGGTTCTTTTTTTGAATTCCTCAATAAAAGCACTTTTCTCCTGCATTTGAATCAATTTTGAATGTTAGAATGAGCGACCGACGCTCGGTGTTTGATAGAAGAAATATTTTTATATTCACTCATTCTATCATTCACTCATCCAAAATTAACTTTTAAACTTAACCCATTTTGAAGAAGAACGCCCAGAAGCAATCACCGTTTCTACAAACTGCATACCTCTGATTCCATCATCAATCGTTGGGAAGTCGAGGTCAAATTCGTTGGGCGTTTCGCCATTCATTCGCTTGCGAACTGTGCGTGCAAAGTTTTTGTAAATATTAGCAAATGCTTCCAAATATCCCTCTGGATGCCCAAACGGAATGCGTGAACTTACTTTGGCTGCTTCGTATAAATCGCCAACTGATGGTTCAAAAATACGTTGTCCATCAATAG
>JBKBSS010000433.1:0-685 GCA_046291385.1 Emticicia sp.
CGATACGAACAAAAAAGTGATGGCAATTATCAAATCAAGAATAAATTGCTTGATAATTGCTGGAAAATGTGGCATTCTTGCGTCATTACTTGGGATGGTTTAGTTGTGCCGTGTTGTTTTGATAAAGATGCTGAATACCGAATGGGCGATTTGAAAAGTAAAACTTTTAAAGAAGTTTGGCAAAGCGAACCTTACCAAGAATTTAGAAAATCATTGACAAATGCCCGTGCCGAAATTGAAATGTGTAAAAATTGTACCGAAGGAACGAAGGTTTGGGGATGAGATAACGGGGCCGCCCGTGCGGTTATGAGTTCTGATTGTAGAGTTCTGAGTTTTTCCTTACTTTTGAAAAAAAATATACCTAACCGAGTATGGAGTTTGATAAAATAACTCAGAATTCATCACTCAGAATCGCACGGGCGACCCCGTTATAACTCAACTATGACACTTACGACAAGAATTAAATTAATGGTGATGATGTTTCTCATGTTTTCTACGTGGGGAGCTTGGTACGGACAAATGGGAAAGTACCTTTTTACAACACTTCACGCAACAGGCGACCAAATCGGTAGTGCTTATGCCACATTTTCAATAGCTTCGATAGTTGCACCATTTTTTATGGGAATGGTAGCCGACCGATTTTTTTCGGCACAAAAAGTAATGGGTGTTTTGAATATTTTGGGTG
>JBKBSS010000434.1:0-683 GCA_046291385.1 Emticicia sp.
TACCATACATCATGAATCAGTCAAATCTTTGGTCACTTCGGTTAGGATTTTCGGGAAAACAAAGCCAAAAAATAAATAGTCTTGGAATTGAAAAATTTCTAAAAGAATCGTTTTATGCTCCATTTGAAAATAAAATACCTTATTGTTTAATAGAAGATCCAAAAACCTTAAGCGAACTCAAAGAGTTTAGAGAAAAAGTAAAAAACACTACTTCTGAAGAAGGTAAAAAAGCCTTAAAAAATCAAATCAAAAACAGTATTGAATTAAGAAAATGGTGGATTAATGAAATTCAAAAACAAGAATTTCCTTTGCGTGAAAAAATGGTGCTTTTTTGGCACAATCATTTTGTATCAACCTCACAAAAAGTAAAAGTTAATTGGTGGATTTATCAACACAATCAAATCTTAAGAGAAAATGCTTTTGGAAATTTTAGACAATTAACCAAAATAATGATTCAGACGAATGCCATGGTGCGTTATTTAGACAATACCGATAACCGAAAAGGTAAAATTAACGAAAATCTAAGCAGAGAATTATTAGAATTATTTACTTTAGGCATTGGAAATTACACCGAATCCGATATAAAAAATGGCGCAAAAGCATTGGCAGGATTAGGTTTAGGCGAAAATGAAGCTAAATACAGAGCTTTTTTTGAAGACAACGACACCATTACTTATTTAGGT
>JBKBSS010000435.1:0-679 GCA_046291385.1 Emticicia sp.
AATTTCGCCAGTTTTGGTTGGTTTTACTTCTTTCGTAAAGGCAAAGTCTTTTTCATCGGCAAATTTGTTTTCTTTCTTGTAAAAAGCAATTCTGATAATACCTGTGTTTTTTACGTTAGGAATTTTTAGGTTGAAAGTTTGTGCGTGGCTTTCTGCAAAACCAAAGAAAAGGAGGGTTGTAATAAAAAGAATTGATTTCATAATTTTGATTGTTTGATATTTCTTGTGCAAAATACTGAAAATTAAAACTCATTTAAGTAAGTACTGGGACTGCTTATAAACCGCTAATATTCAGTGTTTTAAAATTCGTAATTCGTCCCTCTATTTACTTATAAACTTATTGCTGTTTCCAATTTGAGACCGAATTTTTAATAAAGGTATAAAAAAACTTTGTATTTGTTTATTCCTGAAATTTCTGCGAAATCATTTTAATCTTACTCTATTCTTAGACTATATTTGTAAAAAAAACTCATTCAACCTTGAAAAAACTCACATTTTCCTTACTTTTCTTTGCTTGCGTGGCTTTTCGCAACGAAGATTTTAAACCTTACACCGAGCATATTCCTGGCCTACAACATGGTTTGGATATGCAGCCGATTCCCGCAGGCGAATTTATGATGGGAAGTGCCGAGTCTGAAAAAGACCGCAAACCCGACGAAGGCCCGCAACATAAAGTAAA
>JBKBSS010000436.1:0-675 GCA_046291385.1 Emticicia sp.
AGGTACATTGGCAGTTGTAGTTAGTTTTGTAGCTACGGTTTACTTTTTTGGAGGATTAGCAGCGCAACCGGAAGGTATTCGCATAGCTTTGTTTGATTGGATTCAGATTAGCAATTTTAAAGTTGACTTCGGATTTCAGTTGGATCAACTGTCTTTATTGTGGTTACTTTTTGTAACAGGGATCGGATCATTGATTCATTTGTATTCCATCAGTTACATGCATGATGACGAAAACATGCATAAGTTTTTTGCTTACTTGAATTTGTTCATCTTTTTCATGATCACCTTAGTAATAGGAAGTAACCTATTGGTAATGTTTATCGGTTGGGAAGGTGTTGGTCTTTGTTCGTACTTGTTAATTGGTTTTTGGTACAAAAATCAAGAGTACAATGATGCTGCAAAGAAAGCTTTCATCATGAACCGTATTGGTGATTTAGGATTGTTGATTGGGATTTTTATCTTAGGAAGTTTATTCTCAACTGTTGATTATACGAGTTTAAAAGCGGCCATCACAACCGGAAGTAATGTGGATATGTATTGGCTTACTGTTGCAGGTTTCGCATTGTTTATTGGAGCTTGTGGTAAATCGGCTCAAATACCTTTGTATACATGGTTGCCAGATGCAATGGCAGGGCCAACTCCTGTTTCTGCATTGATTCACGCCGCTACCATGGT
>JBKBSS010000043.1:0-2371 GCA_046291385.1 Emticicia sp.
ATGAAAAAAAAGAGTTGCACCGAATTTCGGAGATAAAATCAAGTTTTCCATTTCGCACGCTTCCCTACGAAATCCATAAATCGAGCATTGGAATGTTTTTGGATGAAATTTTGAATAAAACGCTGAAAGAACATACCGAAAATGAAGTTTTATTCGATTTTCTTTATCATTCTCTCATTTTTTTGGACGAAACCGACGAACATTTCGAGAATTTTCACTTGATTTTTCTGTTAAAATATGCGTTTTTCTTAGGTTTTTCACCGCAAGATGCGAGCGAAATCGTATCGCAATTCAAGGAATTTAATGCGATGATTCCGTTTGATGCCAACTACCAAAAACTGATGAATCAGCTTATTTTGGCAGATTATCAAACGCCCCTACTGATGAGCCGAGGCGTGAGAAATCATTTACTCGAAGTTATTATTGTCTTTTACAGAATTCATGTCGAAGAATTTGGCGAGATAAAATCTTTGCAGGTTTTGCGAGAAGTGCTTAGTTAATTGACACTGGAAAATGAATAATTAAATACAACATTAATTTAAGTTAGTGTAAGCTTTAAGAACTGATTGTAGAACAATTTTGTAAATTGTTTCTTGCGACTACCTTGAACAATTTACAAAATTGTTCTACAAGACTGTCCATCTTTTTAAACAACTTAAATTATACTGCATTGAGTACATTGTAATTTAACTATTGTTTACGCATAAAATTTGTCAATAAATTTACGCCGTAAGCAGTTGCTGATTTCATTTTGGCAAATTCAGAATCTCCGAAAGCCAAACCAGCAATATCAAGATGGGCCCAATTTGTGTGACCATCAATGAAAAATTCTAAAAATTTTGCGGCAGTGATTGCTCCTGCAATTGGTGCTGATGAAAGATTTTTTATGTCAGCCACATCAGAATTCATCATATCTTTATAATCATCCCAAAGTGGTAAACGCCACAATTTTTCACCAGTTTCTTGCCCAGTTTCGAGCAATTGATTGGCCAGTTCATCATTATTTGATAGTAAACCTGCGGCGGCATAGCCCAAAGCCGCAATGCAATTGCCCGTGAGTGTTGCCAAATCTATGATTACATCTGGCTCAAAGTTTTTCTTAATATAAGCAAGGCCATCGGCAAGAACTAAACGACCTTCGGCATCAGTATCAATGATTTCAATGGTTTTACCCGAATACGAAGAAATAACTTCGCTTGGTTTCAAGGCGTTACCATCGACACAGTTTTCGGTGGTAGGAATTACCCCAATCAAATGCACTGGAAGTTTTAGTTTAGCGGCCAATTCGACTGCTCCTAAAACTGCTCCTGCCCCACCCATGTCTGACTTCATGTAGCTCATGCTCGCCGAACCTTTGATTGAAATACCGCCCGTATCGAAAGTTACGCCTTTGCCGACTAAACCTATCCTTCGGCTACGCTCAGGGAGCGGTGAGTCGGAAGAACTTTCCCCGAGCGAAGTCGAGAGATATTCCATCACAATAAATCGTGCAGGATTTTCGGTGCTTCCTCGACCAACTGCCAAAAGTGCGTGCAAACCGAGTTCGAGGCATTGTTTTTCGTCGTAAACTTTTACGTCAAAACCGTATTTTTTGCCTGATTCGATGGCAAATTCGGCGAGTTTTTGGGGATATTTATAATTTGCAGGGGCATCAACCAAAGCCATAATTCGGGCTTGTGTTTCGGCAGTTGCTTGTCCAATTTCTGCTGATTTATTGGCACTTTCTAAGTAATTTTCAGCTACTTGAATTTCCAAAATAGCATCTTCCGTAAAAAATTCAGCTACCTTTTTTTCGTCGGTTTTGTAAGCCCCAACTTCATATTCGGCCAAACAAATGCCATTGACAATCTGCTCGGTGTGAGCTTCCAAACCCGCCAATTTTAACTTTAAACCAATATTTTTTGGTAGTTTTTTCTTTGAATTATAGAAAAATGAACGAAAAACCTTTACGAAATCAATCGCTTTCGGAGTTTTTCCTAAGCCCAAAAGATACACTTTTTCGAGTCCTTCGATTGCTCCGTACAAGACCAAAGTTTCTTTTGCTCCTGCCTTAAAATCTTGTTGCAAAGTTTCGGCACTAAGCCCAACGTGCTTGGCAATTTTTGAAAGATTTTCGGCCAATTTCTCATTATCTATCAATGGAAAAATAATGGTTTTGGCGGCGGTATTATTGGCTGTTATCTTGATTTTCATAAATTCAATGTAAAATATCTTTGAACATTAACAAACGTTGCTGTTAGCTTGTGGACTATCGTCCGTTACCACCCGTTAATAAAATAGCCACTCAATGGCTTTCGGAAATTCTTGTCCCCAGCGTTTTTCGTTATGCTCACCTTTGGGGTCGGTCGAAAGTTTGATTTGTATTTTCTCA
>JBKBSS010000043.1:2468-14298 GCA_046291385.1 Emticicia sp.
CTGCATCCCAACCCTGACTTTCTATTGAATCCTTCATTTTCTTAACATTCGGAATCATCGCTGCACTTTCTTTTCCACCACCGTACAGATAGATTTTTGTATCCAGAGGATTAAAAAACTCAATGGCATCAAAATAAATCTTAGGTGAAACCCACAAAGCAGGCGAAAGCACCATCAGACGACCAATAGATTCGGGGTACATTAGACCAGCATAAATACTAATCAAACCGCCCATCGAACTACCACCGATTCCAGTAAATTGTCGCTCGGTTTTGGTGCGATAATTGGCATCAATGTGTGGTTTTAGCTTACGCACAATAAAATTGGCGTATTTCATACCCAAACCTTTTCCCTTTTTCTCGACTGTGTAAGGAGAATATTCATTAAAACGGTCTTCTTCACCGTGTTCGATGGCTACCACAATGACATCGCCCAATTCTCGTTTAGCCAAAAGCGAAAGACGTTTATCAATTTCCCAATTACCATAACTTGAGCCTTTTTCAAAAAGATTTTGGGCATCTTGCATGTACAAAACTGGGTAATGTTTGTCAAGATTTTGGTCATAATCGTGCGGAAGGAGAATATAAATTTTCCGTGTTTTACCCAATTGTGGAATCTCGAATTTTTCAGAAACTACCTGCACCGTTGGCATGAGTTTTTTGATGAATGCCGTAGAGCCATCGTGTCGCCAATAAGGCACAAAATCAGCATAATTTCCTGCAACTTTATCAATTACTCGATTATTCGGTGCATTTCCGTACGTATCTAATTCAACAAAGTTCCAACCGCCACGTGTATATTTATATTCTATTTTTTCGGGAAGTGCTATTTCGGGAGTGAATGTAAATTTGTATTTTCCCTTGCTCACACGCTTCATTTCAAAATCAGACACATCGGGATTCCATTCGCAAAAATTACCTGATAGATACACAGGTCGTTCGTCATCGACAGGAGTTGTCAATTCCAAACTTAATAAATTTCGGTTACTCATTTTTACTTTTTTAGTGGTACGTAAGTGTAAGTAAGAATAAAACACGTTACACTCAGATAATGTTCCAGTAATCCACCTACTGAATGTACTATTAGAACTTAGGTTAACTTTTGTTAGCTATTTTCGGTTAAATACTTCAACAATTTTAAGCAAAAACATTAATACAAAAACTATATTTACTTAGCAAAAATACAAAAAACTCATAAAAGCTACTGCTATAAAACAAAATTGGCGATGTCTTTTTCTCGAAAAACATCGCCAATTTATATAAAAACCTAAAAATTAAACCAATGCTTGCCATAAAATCTCGACTGGATGCAGGGCTTTTCGGCCAGTTCCGTCATGGATTTGGTGGCGACAGCTTGTTCCTGGAGCGGCAATAATTACCTCTGCGGGTTGTTTTCTTACGGTCGGAAAAAGCACTAATTCACCGATTTGCATTGACAAATCATAATGTTCTTTTTCGTAGCCAAACGAACCCGCCATTCCGCAACAGCCCGATGGAATGAGATGTACTTCATAGTTTTTGGGCAAAGAAAGTATCTTTTTGGTCGGAGTCAGCGAAGCTACCGATTTCTGTTGGCAATGTCCGTGTAATTTAATGAGGCGTTTTTCGCTTGTAAAACTTTCAGCCGTAATACGTTTTGCATCAATTTCACGGGCAATAAACTCATCAATCATCAAGGCGTTTTTAGCCAGTTTTTTGGCAGATTCTACCAAATTTGCTTCAACTAAATCGGGATATTCGTCTCTGAAAGTCAAAATTGCCGAAGGTTCGATGCCGATTAGTGGGGTTTCTTCGTTGATAATATCTTTCAACAAAGCCACATTTTGATTAGCCAACTTTTGGGCATCTTTCAGCATTCCTTTCGATAAATACGCTCTTCCAGAATCGGTATGATTTGGAATAATCACCTCATAATCAAGATTTTGCAATAAATCGAGTGCTTTTTTACCGATTTCAACGTCATTAAAATTTGTAAATTCATCGCAGAATAAATATACTTTTTTTGCCGATTTGGCTGCTGGTTTCTCCGATTTTTTATACCATTGTTTGAGCGTGTTGCTACTCAAAAGCGGCATTGTGCGTTCGGGATGAAAACCGATTACTCGATTCGCAATTTTACGCAAAGGAGCATTTCCCAGAACCAAATTATAAGCCCACGGCACGTAAGATGCAATGTTGCTCATTTTTGAATAATTGCCAATCAACCAAGACCTCAACGGAACACCGTTTTTTTCTTGATAATGCTGCAAAAACTCCATTTTTAGCTTCGCAACATCAACATTCGATGGACATTCTGATTTACAACCTTTACAAAGCAAACACAAATCAAGAACTTCTTTAACCCCAGCCACTCCTGACGAAGATGCTTTGGTAAAATCAATTCCCCCATCGGGGGTTAGGGGGCTATTTGTTATGAACTCACGCAAAATATTAGCTCTTGCCCTCGTCGTATCTTTTTCGTTGCGAGTGGCCATGTAACTCGGACACATCGTGCCACCGCTCAATTCGGTTTTACGGCAGTCGCCTGAGCCATTGCATTGCTCGGCGTGCTGGAGTATATTTTGATTATTAAATCGGAAAACTGTCTGAAATTCTGGCACTTTATGGTCGGCCTCGTAACGAAGGAATTTATCCATCGGAGGCGTATCGACGATTTTATTTGGGTTGAAAATATTTTGTTCATCCCAAACCTTTTTCAAATCTTTGATTAGAGCGTAGTTTTTTTCGCCAATTTGCTGACGAATAAATTCACCACGCAAACGCCCATCGCCATGCTCGCCCGAAAGCGAACCTTTGTATTTTTTTACTAAAGTCGAAATCTCTTCGGCAATCAATCTAAATTGGCGGTGTCCTTCGGCAGTTTTTAGATTAATGATTGGTCGGAGGTGAATTTCACCCGAACCTGCGTGGGCATAATGCACCGACGACATATTATTTGCGGTCAAGATTTCATTAAATTCTCTAATAAAATCTGGTAAATCGTTTACATCAACGGCCGTATCTTCGATAACCGCCACGGCTTTTTCATCGCCTGGAAGATTAGAAAGAAGCCCCAAACCCGCTTTGCGGAGTGTCCAAATCTTTTTGGTGTCATCGCCAAAAAGAATCGGAAAATGATAACCCAAGCCCGCAGCCCGCATTTCGGCTTCCATTTCGGTAGCACGAGATTTTACTTCATCAATATCATCATTAGAAAGTTCTACTACCAAAATCGCCCCAGGGTCGCCTTGCACAAAGAAACGGTTTTGGCGTTGTTCTTTGTTTTCTTTCGTACACTCCAAAATATAATGGTCAATCAGCTCAACGGCCGTTGGTTTGTATTTGAGAGCAATAAGGTTTGCTCGAAGCGATTCGTCCACCGAATTGACATGCACACAAACCAAGCCTTGTACTTTTGGCGGTAATGGATTGACGTGGATTTTTATTTCGGTCATAAACATCAATGTTCCTTCCGAACCAGCAATCAATTTGCAAAAGTTAAAAGCACCACCCGAAGCAATACCAGCCAAAGGTGGAGTTTTGATGGTTTCGTTTTTGCCTTGCGTTGTGAAAACTTCGGTTTCCAGAAGTTCATCAATGGCATAGCCAGTATTTCGACGTTCGATGCTCATCTTCGGAAATTCCTTACGGATTTCGTTCTGATTATCTTCATCCCCCAAAATTTTACTTATATGATTATAAATTCGTCCTTCGAGCGTTGCGGTATCATTCAGTTTTTGTTTGAATTCTTCAGTGCTTAGGTTTTTAAACTCAACAAAAGAGCCATCGCTCAAAAAACCTTTGACTTCCATCAAGTGATTTCGAGTGCTTCCATAAACTACGGAGTTTGAGCCGCATGAATTATTTCCGACCATTCCGCCAATCATGGCACGATTGGCCGTTGAAGTTTCGGGGCCAAAGAATAAACCATTTTGTTTCAAGAAGAAATTCAATTCATCACGCACAACTCCAGGCTGAACTCTAACCCAACGTTCGTCTTTGTTTAGTTCAAGTATTTTTGTAAATGTCCGAGAAACATCAACGATTATTCCATTCCCCACGACTTGCCCAGCCAGAGAAGTACCAGCAGTACGAGGAATTAAAGATGTATTATTTTTACGAGCAAAAGCAATCAGTTTTTGAATGTCGGATTCATCTTTCGGAATCGCTACTGCGAGTGGCATCTCACGATACGCCGACGCATCGGTCGCATAAAGCGTCCGCATGACATCGTCCAGATAAAGTTCTCCAGCCAAATCTTTGGCCAATTGCTGTAATTGTTGGTTAATCATTGATTCTCAAAGTTTTTGAATTTTTCAAAGATATTCGAATTTTGAGTTTATCACTCAAAAACAACATCCGTAAATGTACTGTCTTAAAAAAATACAAATTCGACTAATAATGTTTAATTATTTGGTAATTAATTTAGCTGTTGACTTTGAAGCAATAATTGATGAGTAAAATTGGACTGTAAAATTACGACTAAAAACCTAAAGCTATATTGTTTTTGTACAATTTTTAAAAATTGAATTATTTAAAAAAAAATTATTTTTTAAGATAAAATTTTGGACTTTATATATTTCTTTTTGTAATTTTGAGAGTTAATTAGAAAAATAATTCAACGATTTCTAAACAAATTTCTATATCACGTGGTTGGATTTGTCAAACCAATGTCAGATAGAAGATGATAAAACAGAAAAAAAAGCGTTTTATTTTTTAAGTTAAATTAATCATTTATTAATCTTTCTTTAATTACAACCTATGATGAAGTCCTACCAAGTGGGTCGCTATGTTGGGCGACTATCAGCTTGTGTGAAAAAATCTGTTTTCACAATCGCTGCAATGCTGCTAACATCACTTACTTTCACTGTGATGGCACAAGAAGTAACTGTTTCGGGTACGGTAAAGGGTGCTGATGGCACTGGTTTACCAGGAGTAACAGTTCAGTCTAAAGGTACTACTAAAGGTACTCAGACAGGAATTGATGGTACTTACAAATTGGCTGGTGTTGCTAAAAGCGGAACATTAGTATTTAGTTTTGTAGGTATGGAAACCAAAGAAGTTGTTATCGGTAACAAAACTGTTATTGATGTAACTTTAGTTGACGACACCAAAGCTCTTGAAGAAGTTGTTGTGGTTGGTTATGGTACTGTTAAGAAAAAAGATGCTACTGGTGCAGTAAATGCAATCGGTCCAAAAGATTTCCAAAAAGGTATCGTTACATCTCCTGAACAATTAATGCAAGGACGTGTGGCTGGTGTACAAATTACACAATCAAGCGGTGAGCCTGGTGGTGGAATTAACGTTCGTATTCGTGGTACATCCTCTGTTTTCGGTGGAAATAACCCATTATTCGTAATTGATGGTGTGCCTTTGAGTGGTGATAACACTTCGAGTGGTGGAGAAACAAGTGGTATTGGTCGTCAGCCAGCAAAAAACCCTTTGAACTTCATCAATCCTGATGATATTGCTTCAATTGACATCTTAAAAGATGCTTCTGCAACTGCAATCTACGGTTCACGTGGTGCAAATGGTGTTGTATTAATTACAACTAAAAAGGGTAAAGGTAAAGGCTCGCTTGAGTATGGTTATTCTCATGGTTTTAGCTCAATCACTAAAAAATATGACTTATTGACTGCATCTGAGTATGTTGCTGCTGGTGGTCAAAACAAAGGTGGTTCAACTGATTGGCAAGATGAATTGTTCAGAACAGGACAAACAAGCCAACACAACCTTGCATTTGGTGGTGGCGACGCTTCTGGTAGCTACCGTTTCTCTTTGGGTTATTTAAACCAAGAAGGTATTATCTTGAAATCTGCTGTAAAGCGTTACAGTGTTGGTTTCACTGGTAACAAGAAATTTATCAATAATAAATTGAATATTGGAAGCAACTTAAACTTTGCAAACACGCAAGATACAGGTGTACCTATTTCTGAAAACTCTGGTTTTGAAGGTGATTTATTGGGTGGTATTTTGAAATCAAACCCAACTCAGCCTATTTATACTAAGGATGCAAAAGGCAATCAAATCTTTAACCAACCAGGTAATACTGAGCCAAATCCATTAGCTTTTGCCATGTTGTCACAAGATAATACAAACTCGCTACGTGCTTTGGGTAATATCAATGCTGAATTACAAATTATTGAAGGTTTGAAATTCAAAACTGTTTTAGGTTTTGACAAATCTTTATCTTCAAGAAAATCAGCTTATTCAAGCGATTTAGTTGTAACTGGTATTGGTGGAATTGGTCGTGCTTATATCAATGATATTGAAGTAGATAACCAATTATGGGAAAACTATTTTACTTATGATAAAGAATTTGGTAAAACTTCATTCAATGCTTTGTTAGGTTATTCATACCAAAGCTTTGACCGTTATTCTAAAAGCATCGGTGCAGCAAACTTCCGTACTACTGATTTGGATTTGATGATTAATAACATAGCTTCTGCCAACGCTGGTAAATTTGGAAGTAACGTTATCAATAACTCAAGTTCTGAGAAAGATGAATTACAGTCATATTTTGGCCGTGTTAATATGAACCTATCAAGCAAATACTTGGTAACAGGAACACTTCGTATTGATGGTTCATCTAAATTTGGTGGAAACAACAAATATGGTGTATTCCCATCGGGAGCATTCAAATGGAAATTAATGGAAGAATCTTTCATTCCTAAAAATGTATTCTCTGACTTAGCCCTACGTGTAGGTTATGGTGTTACTGGTAATCAGTCAATTCCTCACAACTTATATGACCGTCGTGATAGATATTCAGGTTGGGGAAGTAACCAAGGTGCTGATAATATCGAAGGTGGTGGTTTGAATGCTGTTGCATTTAATAATCCTAACTTGAAGTGGGAAACTACATCAGCATTAAACGTTGGCTTAGATTTCGCTATCTTGAACAATAGATTATCAGGTAATATCGAATTCTATCAGAAAAACACTAAAGATTTATTATTCTTAGTTGTTTCTGCTCAACCAGCTCCAACTCCATTCTCGTGGAAAAACTTAGATACTGACATTCAAAACCGTGGTGTTGAATTAGGTTTAAACTTCACAGCGATTGATAATAAGGATTTTGGATGGGACATCTTAGGTAATGTTGCGTTTAACAAAAACTTAGTTAAGAACTTATCTGGAGTTTATGACACAGGTGAAATCAACGGACAAGGTTTAACTGGTGCATTTGCTCAACGTATTGCTCAAGGACAACCATTGTTTGCTTATTTCTTGCGTGAATTTGGTGGTTATGATGAAGCTGGTAACTCTCTTTACCCTTCTGGTGACTTCCAACAATTCTTGAACGGAAAAAGCCCACTTCCAACTGTAACTGCTGGTTTAACTAACAATCTACGTTACAAAAACTTTGATTTGAGCTTGTTCTTCAACGGTGTATTCGGTAACTATATTTACTCAAATACAGCTAACGCATTCTTTACAAAAGGTTCGTTCGCAAACGGTCGTAACGTAACGAAAGATGTTGTTGCAACAAAAGAAGGTCCATTAAATGCTCCTGACGTTTCAACACGTTTCTTAGAAAAAGGTGATTTTGTACGTTTACAAAACTTGAACTTAGGATACAGAGTTCCTACGAAGAGTAAAGTATTCTCTAACTTGAAAGTTTATGTTACAGGTCAAAACTTGTTGACATTCACTAAATACTCAGGTCAAGACCCAGAGGTTAGTACAAACAAATCGATTAATGGTATTCCATCATTCGGTATTGATTACACTGCTTACCCAAGAGCTAAAACTTGGACAGTTGGTGCAAACATTTCATTCTAATTTTTGTTAATTATTAAAAAATAATTGAAAAATGAAAAAAAATAATATTTATAAATTACTCGTTACAAGTTTAAGTTTGGCCACTATGTCGGCTTGTACTGACCTTGTTAATGACGAAAAAGATTCAATCGTACGCACATCAGTAGGTGGTGCATTTGTAGCAGGAGACCCTGCTGCTCTTTTAGAATCAGCTTACAAAGATTTAGGTGCATACACTGACCAAGCAAATATCTATGCTTTAGGTCAGCATACATCGGCTGAGATGATTCCACCAACACGTGGTGTTGACTGGGGTGATAATGGCGTTTGGCGTACACTTGATGCCCACACTTGGGATGCTACTCACTCTGGCGTAACAAATGCTTGGAATCAATTAAATCAGCGTGTGTTTAAAGCAACTGAAATTATTGCTTCTAACCCGACTCCATCGCAGAAAGCACAAGCACAATTTTTGCGTGCATTCAATATGTTTCATGTAATGGATTATTGGGGTCAAGTGCCTTTCAGAGAAGTTACACAAGGTGTTGATGAATTACCAAAAACATTGAGTCGCTCAGAGGCTTTCGACTTTATCGTAAAAGATTTAGAAGAAGCTCTTCCGAACCTTGTGAAAGCTGGCCCATCGGCAACTAATGGCGTTGCGAACAAATCAGCGGCAAATTTCTTGTTGGCTAAATTGTTTTTGAATAAGGCTGTTTACAAAGGTACAACTCCTGCTGGCCCTTATACATTTGATAAGGCTGATATGGATAAAGTAACTAAGTATGTTGATGCTATTACGGCTGACGGCTATACATTAGAGAAAGATTACTTCACAGCGTTTACAGCGGCTGCAAAAAATGAGACAATTTTTGTTTCATTAGAAGGTACAGGTCAAAACCGTTGGATGATGACATTGCACTATAACCAAAACCCATCGGGTTGGAATGGTTTTACTACTTTAGCTGATTTCTACGATAAATTTGAGAAGGATGACCCTCGTATCGGAAAAGCAGCAAAAGGTGATGGTAAAGAATTTTCTGGAATTGGCCGTGGCTTCTTGATTGGAAAGCAAATTGATGATGCTGGTAAAGATTTGATTGATACTCGTACTCAAAAAGTTTTATCTTTCACTCGTGATGTGCCTTTGGCTGGTGCTGGTACTGATAAAGGTATCCGTGTTATCAAATATCACCCTGCTGATGCAAGCAAATATATCTTGATGCGTTATGCTGAAGCCTTATTGATGAAAGCTGAAGCTCAGTTTAGAGGTGGAGATACTGCTGGTGCATTAGCAACAGTAAATTCATTGAGAACTACTCGTGGTGGAAAAGCTCTTGCTTCACTATCTGCAGATTCTATGTTTGATGAAATCGGTCGTGAAACGTATTGGGAAGGTGGCAAACGTACTGTAGAAGTTCGTTATGGCAAATTTACAACTGGTACAGGTGTTGAAATCAAAGACGCCTACACAGTATTGTTCCCGATTCCTTCTTCTGCGATTGTTTCTAATCCAAACTTGAAGCAAAATACAGGTTACTAAGATTAAATCTTCTTAGATATAATAAAAACAAAAATGCTCGAAAAATCGAGCATTTTTGTTTTGTAGTCAAAGTTAATTCTATGGTTTACTCAAGCCACTTGTATCAAAGATTAATTATGAAAGCGTACATTTTAATTATCACGTCTGTTTTAGCAATTTTCTGCTCTTGCTCTTCTCCACAAAAAACAGACAAAACAAACATTGATAAGATTTATAATAGCCTGAAAGATGGTCAAACGAAAGCTATTATCAAGATTGATGGAAAAGAATTTTACCCGAAAGAAAGTATTTTTAGTTCTGATATTATTGCCGATAATACTTTTTTTAGAGCCAATATATTTGACCAGTTTGAGAGCAATCTTATCATAAATTTTGGTACCGAAAGATGGCACGGAACAAAGCCATACACGTTGAAATTACGAGAAACCCAAACGATTGAGGGCGGTTTGATGATTGGCAAAATTGCGGATAAAGAAAAACGCACTGGCGAAGGCTACTTAATGACAGAAGGAGAAATGAGGCTTGAAGCATTCTCAAAAGAAAAATGTGTAGTAATTGTGCATGGAAAAGTGGGTAAATTTGATGCCCAATCAACACCCGAAAAGTGGCTGACAGTGGAAGCAATCATCGTTTCAAAAAAGCCCAAGACTACATTAGTCAACCTAAAAGAAGAAGGTTTGTATTTTTGAGATTAAGAAAAAACCTTTCTTAATCTTCCCGTTTTTCATACTTATAAGTAATGAGATAATATTAATCGACAAATTGAAATGATGTAACTGAACAGTTAGTGTTTTATCGCTGTGGCGAACCGTCTCTTGTCTCGAATCTCATGTCTTTTGTCTCAATACTTACTTTAAAAACCTGTGATGAAACTTACAAAAAACTTATTTTTTTTATTCGTTACTTCATTTTATCTAATTTCTTGCTCGAAAAAAAATGAAGATGCTTTGTTTGAGTTAAAAGATGAAAAAGAAACAGGAATTTCATTTGAAAATACCGTAACGAACAAAGAAGACTTTAATATTTTTAGCTATCGGAACTTTTATAACGGTGGTGGCGTGGCCGTTGGCGATATTAACAACGATGGCTTACAAGACATTTTTTTTACATCAAATATGGGTTCTAATAAACTCTATTTGAATAAAGGAAATGATAAAGGTGCGACGTTTCGCTTTGAAGATATTTCTGAAAAAGCAGGAATTGCTAATCAGAAAAAATGGAGTACGGGCGTGATAATGGTTGATATAAACAACGATAATTTGCTCGATATTTATGTATGTAATGCTGGTTATCAGTCAGGTATTGGGCAAGAAAACGCCCTTTATATCAACAACGGAAACGCAACTTTTACGGAATCCGCCAAAAAATATGGCCTTGACGAAAGCGGCTACACTACTCACGCCGCATTTTTTGATTATGACCTCGACGGCGATTTAGATTGCTACATTCTCAATAATAGTTTTATTCCAGTAAATACGCTCAACTACGACAACAACCGTGACCTCCGTGCCGAAGATTGGCCTGTAAAAGATTTCTTGAAAGGTGGTGGTGATAAATTGATGAGAAACGATGATGGTTTCTTTCACGATGTAAGCAAAGAATCGGGTATTTATAGTAGTTTGATTGGCTTTGGTTTGGGAGTTACAATTGGCGATGTAAACAAAGACGGCTACCCAGATATTTATGTTTCCAACGATTTTTTTGAGAAAGATTATTTATATATCAATCAGAGAAATGGAAAATTTAAAGAAGAAATTGAGCAACGAATTCAGCACCTAAGCACGGCCTCGATGGGTGCAGATATGGCCGATATTAACAACGATGGCTATCAAGAAATTTTCACGACTGAAATGCTTCCGAGCGATGAGATTCGCATGAAAACCAATGCTTCGTTTGATAATCATTACATCAATAATCTAAAAAAGCAGAAAGGTTTTTATAACCAATATATGCAAAACTGCTTGCAACTCAATAATCAAGATGGTACTTACAGCGAAATTGCGTGTCTGAGTGGCGTTGCTGCCAGCGATTGGAGTTGGGGAGCATTAATGTTTGATGCCGATAATGATGGTTTCAATGATATTTATGTTTGTAATGGTATTTATCACGATGTAATCGACCAAGATTTTATTGATTTTTTTGCCAATGATTTATCAAAAAACGCCATTAATCAAGGCGAAAGAAAGCGTTTTGATGAAATCATTAAAAATATGCCTTCTCGCCCGATTATCAACAATTTCTTTCATAATAGCGGAAAAAATGATTTAAGATTTGATGAGGAAGCCGAAAAATTTGGGTTTACGCAACCTTCATTTTCAAATGGTGCTGCCTATGCCGATTTAGATAATGACGGCGATTTAGATTTGATTGTCAATAATGTCAACCAAAAGGCTTTTGTGTATCAGAATAAGTCTGAAAAATTAAAAAATCATTTTATCAAGATTAATCTAAAAGGCGAAAACAAAAACACTTTTGCCATTGGGTCAGAAGTAACGGTTTTTAGTCAAAATCAAATTTTTACACGCTATTTAATGCCATCAAGAGG
>JBKBSS010000437.1:0-670 GCA_046291385.1 Emticicia sp.
CCAAATCAACGCTACTTTTTTTAGTGCTTTGGGCGAAGATGATCAAAAATTACTTTTGGCGAGAGCTATTCAAATGTTTGTGCCTGGGATTCCTCAAGTATGGTATTTGGACATTTTTGCGGGTAAAAATAATTATGCAGCGGCTGATGCAGGCGGAAGTGCCGGTCACAAAGAAATCAACCGCACTACAATTACGCTTGGTGAGGTTAAAGAAGGCTTAAAAACGGATGTTGTTCAAAAACAACTTGAAATTATTCGTTTACGAAATACCGCTCTTGCCTTTTCAGGACAAGTTCAAATTGACGATTCTGATGCTACAAAAATTGATATTAAATGGGTTAACAGTGATGCAACTGCTCATTTGAAAGCTGATTTGACAACACTGCAATTTAGTATTCATCACCAAGAAAATGAAGTGAATCGCATTTTAAATTTTTAATTAATTCCACAATAATCCAAACGGCAAGATGAAAAAAAGCACGATAAAATTAGCCATGTATCTCAATTATTTTGTGTTTGCCATCTTGCTCAATAGCGTGGGAATCGTGATTTTAAAAGCACAGTCTAATTATGGTGTTGATGAGGTACAAGCTAGCGTTTTGGAAGCTTTTAAGGATTTGCCAATTGCAATAGTCTCGTTTTTTATTGCTTCTTTTTTACCTAGAATTGG
>JBKBSS010000438.1:0-664 GCA_046291385.1 Emticicia sp.
CGGTGGTGTAAACGTAATGGCGGATTTGGGCTACGGCGACCGTCCAGTTACGGAATCGGAGCGTTTTGGTGGTTCAGTCAACTCAAAATACCACGAAGGGCCAGCCGCATTTTTTAAAGACGCTTCTAAAGTTATTTTCACAAGAAATAACTTCAATAATGGTAAAGTAAAACGCAGCTCAGATGGCATCAATAAATTGAAACTATTCATGGGCGATGCCGCCAAAGATGGCTGGAAAAATATTAAAGAATTACCATTCAATAGTGATGAATACTCAACAGGGCACCCAGCACTATCGGCCGATGAAAAGCTACTTTTCTTCGCTTCTGATATGCCAGGCGGTTTTGGTGGAACTGATATTTATGTTTCTCGCTACGATGGCGGTAACTGGTCTGCTCCTATAAACTTAGGAAAAACAGTCAATTCAAAAGGTAATGAAATGTTTCCTTTTGCTGACGAAAAAGGCAATCTTTATTTCTCTTCTGACGGTCATGCTGGCTTGGGAGACTTAGATATTTTCTTTATACAAATGGACGGAACAGCCTCAAAAGGTAGAGTAATCAACCTTGGAGCTCCCGTAAATTCAAGTAAAGATGATTTCGGTATCGTAACCGATGCCCTTCGTAAAGCTGGTTATTTTAGTTCAAATCGTAAACGTGGTGGT
>JBKBSS010000439.1:0-421 GCA_046291385.1 Emticicia sp.
AGGAAATCGTTGATTTATTGAAAGAATTTGATACAATCAATGAGGCATTTGGCGACCCCGATGCCGATTTTGATAAATTACTCGCCCGTCAGGGCGAAGTGCAAGAAAAACTTGACACTTTTGATGCTTGGGAATTGGATACTCGTTTGGAGCGTGCAATGGACGCTTTGCGTTGCCCGCCAGAAGATGCTTTGGTCGAAAATCTTTCGGGAGGAGAAAAACGCCGTGTGGCTCTTTGCCGTTTGTTGCTGAAACAACCCGACGTTTTACTGCTCGATGAGCCTACCAACCACTTGGATGCTGAGTCGGTGCTTTGGTTGGAAGAGCATTTACGCCAATATAAAGGAACGGTTATTGCTGTTACCCACGACCGTTATTTCTTGGATAACGTGGCGGGCTGGATTTTGGAATTGGATAGGGG
>JBKBSS010000439.1:431-662 GCA_046291385.1 Emticicia sp.
AAGGAAATTATTCTTCTTGGCTCGAACAAAAACAAAATCGTTTAGAAAAAGAAGAAAAAACGGAGTCGAAACGTCAGAAATCGTTGCAACGAGAGTTAGAATGGGTGCGAATGGCTCCGAAGGCTCGTCAGGCGAAATCAAAAGCTCGTTTGCAGGCGTATGATAAAATGGTGAGCGAAGATTCAAAAGAAAGAGAAGATAAACTCGAACTTTTTATTCCACCAGGGCCAC
>JBKBSS010000440.1:0-654 GCA_046291385.1 Emticicia sp.
TAGACTCTAAATAACTATCAATCAAAGAGTTAACTTTTGATGCCATCGAATACGTTTCATAAAATAAAAATAAAAAACTTTCAGAATATTTTGAAAATTCAAAAAGGTTATTTTACTTTGGGGTACAAATACGCTTACGTGCTTAATTATAAAAGTCTAAAAAACAAAGATGTCAGTAATGGAATTAAAAGAAGCGAAAGACAAGTTTATCCATACATGGGGTACGCTGGCCACGCAATGGGGTATAAACCGCACAATGGCTCAGATACACGCATTGCTTTTGCTATCGTCTAAGTCTATGAATGCTGATGAAATCATGGCCGACCTGCAAATTTCGAGAGGGAATGTGAATATGAATCTCAGAGATTTGATGGATTGGGGCTTGATTTACAAACAACTCCTGCCTGGCGAAAGGAAGGAGTATTTCATAGCAGAGAAGGATATTTGGAAAGTTGCCAAGCAAATTGCTAAAGAGCGACGACGCCGAGAAATCGGACCACTGATAGAGGCAATGGAAAATTTGAAAGAGGGAATACAACCCGACACGGCCGAGAAAGAAGAATTCCTGAAAATTGTAAATGAAATCAGTAAGGTTTCGGTTTTTGCCGATAACACGATGACATCTTTACTAAAATCAGATGAAAATTGGTTGAT
>JBKBSS010000441.1:0-650 GCA_046291385.1 Emticicia sp.
AATCTCATCACCAACTGGCTCATTGCCCTTTCAGTTGTGGCGATTCAGCTATTGGTTTCATACTTTCTCCCAACCGTAGAAGGATATACTGGCTTTTTGGCGTTCGGATTAATGATTGGTCGATTTCTGGGTGTTTATCACCCAACAACATCAGATACGCAACCGCTCACACTCGAACGAAAAATACTGGGCTGGTTGGCTCTCATTATTTTTATTCTTTGCTTTAGTCCAAAACCTTTTATCGTCATTCAAAATTTACCATAATTATGTGGGGCGAGCCGTCGGACGGTTCCACTTCGCAATAATCAAAGTTTTTGTACGGTAAAATAATCGCAATTCGTAAATCGTCATTCGTAAATCGTAAAATGTTAAACTGGATACTTAAAACCATCTTCCGACTATTGGGTTGGAAAGTCATAAATGCACCGCATCACCTAAAAAAAGGTCTTTTTGTCGTTGTACCGCACGCCCGAACATCCGATTTTATTCTTGGCTTGTGTACTCGCCCAACCGTGAATTTAGACATAAAATATCTCGGCAAAGCCGAACTTTTCAAGCCACCATTCGGCTGGATTTTTAAGGCATTAGGCGGTACACCCGTTCATCGAAGCAAAAGCACTAATTTTGTTCAGCAAGTAGCCGAAACTTTC
>JBKBSS010000442.1:0-650 GCA_046291385.1 Emticicia sp.
GAAAGATTCAAAATTTTGAAAGTTCTAAGTTATCAATTGAATTAACGTTATAATCACTCCCCTATTGGGGGCTGGGGGGCTTCTGGCGGAATTACGATTCCTGCAAAAAGAGCATCCATTTTTTGTGCATACTCAGCCGTATCATCAATAAAAAACTGCAAATTCGGAACAATTCTTAGCTGGTGACGCACTCGCTCACCCAATAAATTTCGGATAACTTTGGTATTTTCTCTGATGATTTGTAAAACGCCTTCTCTGTCTTTTGCCAACAAAAAACTTAAATAAACCCTTGCAATGGCCAAATCTGGGGTTGTTTTTACATCTGTAATTGTAACAAAAGCCCCATTAAACATCTGTTTCAAGTCTTTTTGAAAAATCTCGCCTAAATCTTTTTGTATCTGTTTTGCTACTTGTCTTTGTCTTTTCGATTCCATCGTTACTAATAATTTTGAGTGATGGAATGAGTGAATGAGTGAATAGAAAAAATGAATATACTCTTGAAATTCATTCTATCATTCTATCATTCTATCATTCTATCATTAATTTTATGCAAATATCCGCAAATTTTTGGGTTAAATAAAGTAAAGTTTCTCACATCCGTTAGTTTTTTCATAACTTTGTGCTGTAAACTAATCTTTTAAGGCCTTGTT
>JBKBSS010000443.1:0-650 GCA_046291385.1 Emticicia sp.
ATGAAAACAGCAATTAGAGAAAAACCTTATTTTTTCAAAAAAATTAAAACCTATACTGCTGAAGAGATTCTCGCAGCAGGAGGAACAACCGCTTTCGTAAAGCAGACTGTTTATGACCCCAAAAGTTTATATCATTTAGAAGGTGAACCGCTTTCTGATGAAGATTACAAGAAAGCAATTAAAATGCTTAGAAAATGAATTATTAGATAAAAACATTACCTCAAAGACTAAAACTATGCAACACTTAAAAGGCTTCGGGCTGGAAAATTTTAGAGTTTTTAAAGACAAATTAGAGTTGTTGCGATGGAAAAAGGTTAATATTTTATATTAAAATTCCATAAACCAGCACAAACTTCAAGAGCATCATTGTATAAATCGAAATCGTGACTTCGTAATCTATCGGCAAGAAATCTGTATCTTTTCATTCCACCGATGCTATGTTCGACCGAAATTCTTTTTTTTGACTTTTCTTTGTTTTCATCTTTTTGTAACTGGGTTAATTCACTTTTTTTAGGTTTTTTGTGTGGAATCATCACTTTTTGACATAAATAATCAGTTTCAAAGCCTTGATAACCTAAGTCTATTCTGATTTTATGGTTTTCAAACCAGTTTAGTTCGGGCGGAAATTCTGATTTTAATAAGCCGTAATC
>JBKBSS010000444.1:0-642 GCA_046291385.1 Emticicia sp.
CTGATGCAGGCGGAAGTGCCGGTCACAAAGAAATTAACCGAACTACAATTACGCTTGATGAGGTTAACGAAGGCTTAAAGACGGATGTTGTTCAAAAACAACTTGAAATCATTCGTTTGCGAAATACCGCTCTTGCTTTTTCAGGTGAGGTGCACATAAATAATCTTGATGCAACGAAAATTGATATTAAATGGGTAAAAGATCATTCCGTTGCTCATTTAAAAGCAGATTTATCGACGCTAAGTTTTACTATTGAGCATCAAGAAAATGATGCAACGCACATCTTAAATTTTTAACTAAAAAAATATACGAGTTAAGACTATGAAAAAAAGCACGATAAAATTAGCCATGTATCTCAATTATTTTGTGTTTGCCATCTTGCTCAACAGCGTGGGAATCGTGATTTTAAAAGCGCAATCCAATTATGGTGTTGATGAGGTGCAGGCCAGCGTTTTGGAGGCTTTTAAGGATTTGCCAATTGCAATAGTATCGTTTTTTATTGCTTCTTTTTTACCTAGAATAGGCTATAAAAAAGCCATGCTTATTGGTCTGGCCTTGGTGACAATGGCGTGTATTGGAATGTATTTTGGAAATTCATTTGCTGCAGCAAAAATTTTATTTGCCACAGTGGGCGTTTCTTTT
>JBKBSS010000445.1:0-633 GCA_046291385.1 Emticicia sp.
CCTGCTGTTCCCGACAAATTGCATTTCAACAGTGAAGGAGTGCGTGAATTTGGCAAACGTTACGCTGAAGCCATGATACAGTATTCTAAAAAATAAAAAGTGCCGTTGCTTGTGTCGTCACAAACAATCCCAAAATTACAATTCAACCTTAAAATGAAAAACAAATTACTCATAACCGCCATTCTTTTCTGTGGATTTTCTGCTTTTTCGCAGGAGAAAATCAATCTATATCCAAATGGCGTACCAAATTCTAAGCCTTCAAGCATAACCGAATCTGGTGCAGAACGTGGATTATATAAAGGAATTACCAACCCAACGCTCGAATATATCAAGCCCGAAAAACCTAACGGTACGGCCGTAATCGTAATAGCTGGTGGCGGTTATGGCGTAATTGTATATAATGGAGAAGGACTTGGCACAGCCAAAAGTTTGGCCGAAAAAGGCATCTCGGCTTTTGTGCTAAAATACCGCCTACCAAGTGACGAAATCATGCAGGATAAGAAAATCGGGCCACTGCAAGATGTGCAGCAGTCAATCAAATATTTGCGTGAAAACGCCGAAAAATACGGCATTGATAAAAATAAAATTGGGGTGATGGGTTTTAGTGCGGGTGGGCATTTAGCCAGCACGGCT
>JBKBSS010000446.1:0-627 GCA_046291385.1 Emticicia sp.
GGTAAGAACTATACAACAAATACAAAAATTAAAAAACGAGAATAAAAAAAAGTGGGGCTTCGACTTAATTAAGTTTTGCATACCCTACATTAAGGATGGCTTTTCTAATGAAGAAATCATTCAAATGTTATTATCTGATTTCAACATAAACATTTCATTAAATAGCTTTAAAAATCTCAGATTTCGATATTATAAAAAATTAACCCAAGTAGATTCTCTCAATTCTGTATCTCAAAACAAAGAGGCAAAAACAGAAGAAACCATTGATTATACCACCCCTGATTTTGAGTTCATTGATTATGATGACCCCAAATATATTGTTGAAAGTCAAAAAAGAAGAAGAGATGCTTTATTTTCTAAAAAGGGAGCCAAGTGGTAATAGCTTTAAACTCAAATAAAAATCATGAAAACTGGAATTATTATTAATCGTGTCTTGCTCGGCTCTATCGAGTTTTTAAGTGCTGGCGAAACTTGAGAAAAGCAGAGCAAATTGGTTCTTCGTCAATTTTGGTGAAAGCCTAACTTTGACTCGTAATTACCACTCACTTTCTGAGTAGTTCAAAACCTGCCCTGCCATACATTTGTCTCTTAATGTTTTTGAGCCTATTGACCTGCCCCGCAGCGGCG
>JBKBSS010000044.1:0-14238 GCA_046291385.1 Emticicia sp.
CAAAAGCTGTTTTCACGCACCAGAAATGTCACGTCAATTCCTCTTGAATGGAGCATTTCGGCCAATTCTACGCCAATCAACCCGCCACCAACAATGACTGCTTTTTTGATTGTGGGTGTTAATTCTTGTAAAGATTCTAAATCTTGATAGCTGTAAAGTCCTTGTACACCTTTGAGGTTTTGCCCTTTCCAACCAAATTTATTGGGCGTTGAGCCAAGTGCTAAAATCAGTTTATCGTAGCTGATTGAGCCACCAATTTTGGCTTCTTTGTCATCATCATTTGGCAGACGGAAATAAAGTTTTTTCTCTTCAAAATCAACTGTTTTTACCCATGCACGCTTCAGTTCGATGCGATTTTTCTCCCAAAACCAATCTTCGTAAGGTTTTGTATGCTCAAATTTTACATGGCCCATATAGACATACATGAGAGCCGTTCGAGAAAAAAAATGGTCGGTTTCGCCCGAAATGACAGTGATTTTGCAATCGGATTGTTTTCTGATATGTCGAGCGGCCGTGATTCCGCTAATGCCATTTCCAATAATAACTACGTGCTGCATGAGGTCTAAGGATTGAATTGTACTGCAAAATTAGGCAATTACACTAAGCCGAATTGTCTAAATGTACGAAGAAGTTTTGGAATTGATTTGTAGAACAGTTTGAAAAACTGTTCTACATTGCCACAATTTGGAAAATTGTGTTACTTTTTATTTCTCAGGCAAATGCACTTCGGCCATCATACAACGAGCCGAGCCGCCGCCGCAAGTTTCAATCATCGTGAGGTCAAAGTGCTGAATGACAGCATATTCTTCGAGTTCAACAATCTGGGCATGGTTGAGCGAATTATAAGCCGTTGTTGACATAACCAACAGATTATTTCCCTTCAAACTTTTGACCAGCAGCATATTACCAGCAAACTGATTCACTTGTTCGAGCGAAATCTCAATGACATTTTTACCACTATTCGCCAAAGATTCTTTCACCATCAAACGTTCGTCCAAATCAGGAATTGATTCCAAACAAATTACTGCAAAATCATCACCAATGCACATCACAACGTTGGTGTGATAAATATCTTTTCTTTGCCCATCAACTGAAGTGAATTTTACTAATTGATAGTTCATCTGTTTCGCCCAAGCATCCAAAACTTCGGGGTTGGTTCGGGGCGAAATACAGGCATAAGAAGTACGGTTCATTCGGTCGAGAACCATGCTGCCCGTGCCTTCGAGAAACTTGTTTTCTTTCTCGAAATGCGTAAAATCAAGCACAACTTCAACGTGAAATTTTGTGCGTAAATCATCAATAATATCATTTCTACGCTCCAAACGACGGTTTTCGGCCTGCATTGGATACAAACAAACTTTACCCGAATGATGAAACGAAATCCAGTTATTTGGGAAAATACTATCGGGCGTAAGTGGCTCAAGTCTATCGTCATAAACCATTACGTTTACGCCAGCGGAACGCAATTGGCTCACCATTGCATCGAATTCTCGAAGGGCTTCTTCTTGCGTAGTATTATTAGTTAAAGACTTAGCTTTTACATCCTGAAAAGCATTACTTTCGGCAGTTTGCTCATTAAAAGCAAAGTTTACAGGCCGAATCATGAGTATGTTGGAAGTAGTTTGTGCTTGCATAGATTTTTGAGTTCTGAATTCTGAGTGCTTAATTCTGAGTTATTGATTTTCATTACTTTTAGTATAAAAAAAATCGGATTAATTATGTGTAACCTTGACAGAACTCTAAACTCAGAACTCTGAATTCAGAACTCTCAAAATCGGCATACTCATACAATGTGAGCCGCCTCTGGCTCTCGAAAGTTCGGCCGATGGCAACATGATGATTGTATCGGTCAAAGTTTCGGGTGAAAGCTCACTTTTCTCGAATTTTTCGAGCAATTCTGCCGCTCTAATTGTTTGAAAACCTGCTTCACGGAAGGCTTCGGAGGTTTTATCGTTTCGGTCGTAGCCGATGGCAATTCCTTCTTTTACTACCAACAAATTGCACGAATCTGTCCACTGTTCTCTTGCTCCATACGGGAACTCATTATTGCCCGAATATACAAATTTTACAGGCTCATAACAATTCAAATCATCTTTTGTTATTGACGAAAGCAAGTCTTCAAGATTAGCAAAGTTTTTTACCTTCACTACACCATCTTTGTTGATAAATTGTTTGATGGTCAGTGCTTCGTAGCTTGGTTGTTGACCCAATTCTTCCCAAATAGATTGTTTTTCTGCTTCTTCTTGAATTCTGCCGAGCGAGCCGAGTAGCACCCAAACATTGCGTTTTATTTGCGTAAAAACCGTGTCAATGTGCATATAATCACGTTTTTGTGGAATTTTCACAATCGTAATTTTCTGCACGGCATTTTTCTCGAACAATAAATCAATGGCTTGTTTGGCAGCCTCAACCGAAGTTCGTTCGCTGACACCAATCAATAAATGGTTTGGGGCAATCATCATTACATCGCCACCTTCGAGCGTATTTAGGCGGCCTTCTTGTTCTTCTTCGGGAAGTAAAAAATGGTTTTCGTCTTCCGTAATTTCGATGATTTTTCCTTGTAAATCTTCAAACATCGGATGATTAAAGAATACATATTTTGCCAAAAGTGATTCTCTTGTGCGAGCATATTTGGCTGGTTTATTGAGCAGTAAATAGTCGTTTACAACGATACCAATATCACGAGTGAAAATCAAGTTCGGAATTGGTGGAAAAAGCATTTTATCGCTCGGTAAAATACCCGTTATCAATACCCTCGCCAAGTCGATATTTGGCATTTGAGCCATTTCGTTTTGAAACTGGTACGAACATTCTTCAACAGCACAAACCGCCGCAATAAGTTGTGTACGGACCACGGACATTTCCAGAATATCTGATAGCAATTTCTCAAACTCAATAACTTTATCTGAATTAAAATATTTTTTGTTGGAGGGCTTATAAAAATCTCTTGATTTATCGGCATCAATTTCGTTTAGTTTTCCTTTAACTTTCTCATTATCAAGAAAATATAAAAGAATTTTTACGTAATAATCGTATTCATCTCGTCGCATGGTTTCGAGATGGACGATGTCTTCAAAGAGCCAATCTTGGGCTTTTGATGGTACGACTTTACCCAAACCGCTGTCTGGACTATGAATAATGAGGCGACGCAAAGTGCCTACTTCGGAAGATACAAATATATTGTTCATTGAGAAATAACGAGTTAGTATCCACGGACAAGAGTCCACAGACGACAGGTTTTAACTAAAATAATGTACAAAACGGGAGCGGTCGGTAGGTTAGTAAAATCCAAAATTTGCCATGAAGGCAAGTAATTGAAAGAAGAAAATTGAAATTCGGTGCGTGCGGAACGCTGCTCGCTTACAGAAATGGCGGTACAGCCCAGTAGGATTTTCGCTACAGTTACCAGCTAACCAAAGGTTATTGTGGGCCATATTTTTGTGTATTATTACCATACTGTGTTGCAATATTACAAATCATTGGCTTCATTTCAAAGGTTTTTCGAGCAAAATTCCTAACTTTTGATGTTCACATTTAAGCCCACAATGGCCAATTTGTTTGCGTGCGATGCACCACTCTAAGATTTTAATACGTTCAACCTGCTTGTCGATTGTTTTTATTCGATTTACAATTTTCTCTGTTGCTCAAATGTTTATCCCGATAGTCATTTCAATTTATTTAGTAGCAGATTTTGCCTTAATAAGTAAGTAGAGGTACGAATCACGAATTATAAAACACTGAAAATCAGCCGAATCTGTGTTATCTGCGTTCCATTTTTTGAAGGCTACAACTCAAATTGAAGAATATATAAAAAATCCAAGAAGAAAGGAACAACAAAGCTTTATTTAGAGTTATTATAATTAAGAATAGCATCTTGCCTATTTTGATTGTATCTTTGCGAATTATTTGCGGACTAAAATTCGCCTTCTTTTATAATTTTATTTCGCACTTATTTATTAAGTTTATCATAAGCAACAAAAATAAAATGCTCACTATCAGTAATTTACACGCCAGAATTGAGGAAAAAGAAATATTGCGTGGAATCAATTTAGAAATCAAACCAGGTGAAGTTCACGCTATCATGGGGCCAAATGGCTCTGGTAAAAGTACTTTGGCATCGGTTTTGGCGGGTCGTGAAGACTACGAAGTAACCGAGGGTTCTGTTACTTTTAATGGCAAAGACCTACTTGATTTAGCTCCCGAAAAACGTGCGGCTGAAGGTATTTTCTTGGCGTTTCAATATCCTGTTGAGATTCCTGGTGTTACAACCATCAATTTCTTGAAAACGGCTCTCAACGAAATCCGTAAATATAATGGTCAAGAACCATTGGATGCTGCTCAATTTTTGAAAAGAATGAGAGAAAAAGCAAAATTGGTAAAAATTGACGATGCTCTTTTGAAACGTTCACTCAATGAAGGGTTTTCGGGTGGAGAGAAAAAACGTAATGAAATTTTCCAAATGGCCATGCTTGAGCCAACTTTGGGGCTTTTGGACGAAACCGATTCTGGTCTTGATATTGATGCACTTCGTATTGTTGCCGAAGGTGTAAACCAATTGCGTGACGGAAAACGTTCGTTTGTGGTGGTTACTCACTACCAACGTTTGCTCGATTACATCGTTCCAGATTTTGTACACGTACTTTACAAAGGTCGTATCGTAAAATCGGGAACAAAAGAATTAGCTCTCGAATTGGAAGAAAAAGGTTACGATTGGATTAAGAACGAAGTTGACGCACTTGAAGTTGCATAATATTCAATGAGTGAATGATAGAATGAGTGAATATTAATTCTATCATTCACTCATTCTATCATTCAAAACTGGTTTTTATGCAGAAAATTCAAGTCAAAGATAGTCCGAAGCCAGTGGGGCATTATTCGCAAGCGATTGTGAGTGGTGGACTGCTTTTTACTTCGGGAATTTTGCCAATAAAAATCAAAACCTCCGAAAAACTGCCAATCGAATCGAGTATCGAAGAGCAATTAATTGTTGTTTTTGATAATCTGACTCAGATTTTGCAGGAAGCAGACTTGACTCCTGATAATGTAGTAAAAACTACGGTTTACATCGCAGGAGGAGAAAATTGGGGAGTTGTAAACGAACTTTATGCAAAATTTTTTGGAGAACATCGCCCAGCACGCTCAATCATTCCAGTGCCTGAATTGCATTTTGGATATAAAGTAGAATTAGAAGCAATTGCTGAAATGTAAAACAGTTTTTCAAATTGTTGAAAGCATAGCAATTAATAGACAAATTTGAGTAATGAATTCTATCGAAAATAAAGATTTAAAAGCCGAATTAATCGCTGATTTTCAGCTTTCACAAACAAAATTGAATGGAAAAGCCGCTTTGCCGATTCATCAATTGCGTGGCGAAGCGATGCAAAATTTCGATAAATTAGGTTTTCCAACTATTCGTCACGAAGAGTGGAAATACTCGAATGTAAGCAACTTGGTAAAGCAAACATTCGATTTTCATACAAAAACCGATTTTAATCAAACTGACCTTGATAAAATTCCGTTGCCACATCTTGCTGGAAACGTTTTGTATTTTATTAATGGTGTTTACAATGCCGAACTTTCGCAAATTGCTACTCCCGAAAATAAGCTAAAAGTTATTCCGTTTTCGGAAGCACTGGCTCAACAACCCGAATTAATCGAAGGGTATTTTGGTAAATATGCCAACTACGAAACTGACGCTTTTACGGCTTTGAATACTGCTCTTGCCAATGATGGTGTGGTGGTACAAGTGGCTGATAATAAGATAGTTGAAGAGCCAATTATTTTGAGATTTATCTCGGATGTGCGTTTAGCAAATGTTGGTTCGCAACCTCGTAACTTGATAATTGTGGGCAAAAACTCACAAGTGAAAATTGCGGAAGCATATCGCACAGTGGGCGACGGTGCAGCATTTGTAAATACCGTTACCGAAATCATCGTTGACGAGTCGGCAATGGTCGATTATTACAAAGTGCAAAGTGAAAGTGATAAATCGTACCACATTGGCACTACGCAAGTTTACCAAAAAGGACGCAGTTATTTTTATGCTGCAACGGCAACTTTGAACGGTGGATTCGTAAGAAACAACCTCAATGTGGTGCTTGATGGCGAGCATATCGAAAGTCATTTGTTTGGCTTATATGTGCCAAATGGCAAACAACACGTTGATAATCACACAGTTGTTGACCACAGAAAACCAAATTGCGAAAGCCACGAGCTTTATAAAGGTATTTTGATGGATAAATCGACGGGAGTTTTCAACGGTAAGATTTTTGTAAGAGAAGATGCTCAGAAAACAAATGCTTATCAAAATTGCCGCAATGTGGTAACTTCTGATGAAGCAACGATGAATACAAAACCGCAGTTAGAAATCTGGGCGGATGATGTGAAATGTTCGCACGGAACAACAACTGGCCAATTGAACGACGAAGCTATTTTCTACATGCAGTCGAGAGGTATTCCGAAAAAAGAAGCGATTCGTTTGCAACTTTTAGCTTTTGCACAAGATGTGGTTACACAAATAAAAATTGATTCAATCAGAGAATATATCGAAGAGCTGATTCTGGATAAACTGGAAGGAGCTTGATAGAATAAATTATATTAAAACGCCTCACAATCAACAGATTATGAGGCGTTTTTTGTTTTATACTTTGGCTCAATATCTACAGTTACTCCTTCAACTCCCCTTCCCACTTAGCCACAACGGCTGTTGCAACGGCATTTCCTGCTACCGAAGTTGCCGAGCGACCCATATCCAGAAGCCAGTCAACTGCCAAAACTAAACTGATACCTTCTTGTGGAAGGCCAAACATCGTAAGTGTTCCTGCAATTACAACTAACGATGCACGTGGCACGCCCGCAATACCTTTACTCGTAAGAAGAAGCGTAAGCAACATCGTAACTTGCTGACCAAGGGTTAGCTCGATGCCATAAATTTGAGCGATAAAGCCTGTCGCAAAAGTCATGTACATCATTGAGCCATCAAGGTTGAAAGAATAGCCCAAAGGCAAAACGAAACTGATAATACGCTCCGAAATTCCGAATTTTTTGAGTTGTTCAATCTGCAATGGCATTGAGGCTTCCGAACTTGCGGTGCTGAACGATAAGAAAAGAGCGTCTTTTACATACTTCAATAATTTCCAATAATCGATTTTTTGAGTGAGACATATCACCCACAAAACAATGATAATGAAAAAAGCCAATGTTGCGAAAAAACAAACGATTAAATATAAATAACCACCCAAAACGCCTAAACCTTTAGAAGCAATAACGGCTGCAACCGAGCCAAAAACTGCGTAAGGAGCAAAGGTCATTACGTAGCCAACAATCTTAAACATTACTTCTGAAATGGCATCAAGGGCTTTAGTTACGCTTTTCCCTTTTTCACCGATGGCGGCCAATGCTACGCCAAAAAACAATGAAAATATTACGATTTGTAATACTTCGTTGGTAGAAAGTGCTTCAAAAATACTTTTTGGGAAAACGTGCGTAATGAAGTTTTCGAGCGTCATTTTCTTGGCTTCAACGCCAGTATCTGTGCCAGTACTTGGCAAATCGAGCGTCATTACTTTGCCAGGTTTCATTAGATTTACGGCAATTAGACCCGTAACTAATGAAAGAATGGTGGCGAAATAAAAATAGCCCAATGTTTTAAGTCCGATGCGACCCACTACTTTGAAATCTCCAAGTTTGGCAATTCCCACCGTAAGAATTGAAAATACCAAAGGCCCCAAAATCATCTGAATAAGGCGTAAGAAAATCTTTGAAAGCAATTGTAGATACGAACTCCAATCTTTCACGCCTTCATTGGCAGCGACTTGTTCGGGCGTAAGTAGTGCCGCATCTTTGATACCGAATTGCCCTAAATCGAAGTGATTGTGGATGAAAAAACCGACAATGATACCGAGCGTCATGCCGATGAAGATTTTCCAAGTAATGTTTAATTTCATAATAGTAACCCCCCGCCCTAAAGGGAGATTTTTTGCTTTTGTCCTCCTTTAGGGGTTAGGGGTGGGGTTTAGGTTTTTGAAAAATTTTTGATAAATTGGTTTGCGATAAAGGAATTGAAGATACAAGATAGGATAAAAAATGTAATCTGTCAAAATAGTGGGCGTGCGAAACTCAATTTCATCAATAATTTTGCTTCCTGAGCCATTCGGTGAGGCATCGTCTCTGACTATACGGTGCTTGTGTTTCCAGTATTTTAGGAAGAATGGAAGCGTTACTCCTTCATCAATAAAGTACGATTCTTCTACCGATAAATAAGAATCGGTGATTTTACTAACCCAAAGCTGCCGTAAAATAAAAAAGTTTAGTTCAAATGTAACTTTTTCGCCAACTTTCTGTCCAAAGGATATAAGTTTCACAGGAGGAAATGGTGGAGATAGTTTGAGGAGTAACTTATCATCAAATTGATTCCATACGTCACTAACCGATTGGTTTACAGCGGTTTCGATGTTTATTTTCATTGTTTGTTACTTTTTTGAAAGTGAAATAAAACAGTTTTGTGAAAGAAAAATAGTCTGAGTGGTAAGTACGTAAGTAGAAATACCGTGAAACACGTATTAAAAATCAGGGGTTTTTACGCTAAAATTATTAAAAATACTTTCAGACCTTTGTTATGTTCAAATAACCCCAAAAAGAAGCGTTATGTTTTTAGAAATTCACACAAGTCTTAGTCATTTAATTTTGATTTATCCGCTACAATTTTTATTAGTAGGAATTTTACTCGCTTTGGGAGTCTATGAACTCTATCATTTTTTAGAATTAGGGAAAATTTTGGGCATTGGTCGAAACCTCGGCCAACGTAAATATATTAAGTAGATTATGTTTCATCATAGTGGTTAGGGTTGTACACAAAGAGCCGTCTCGTTTGAGATGGCTTTTTTGTTGATTGATTTTATGAAGCGGATTTCGCTTTTTATAGTTAATCTTAATTTAATTATATAAATTATAAAAAAAATATAGTTTTTATTGGGCGGATACGAGATTTATGCTAAGTTTGGTTTAACGACAATACTTAAAACCCAATAATAAAATGAAACGCTGCACGCTTTTCCTCTGGATTTATCTCGGAGGACTTTCTTCTATTTTTGCACAACAAGTGCTTCTTCAAGGTTTTTACTGGGATTATCCCAAAGCAGGTCAGGGCTATAATTGGTCAGATACGCTCAAAAATAAAGCTCCCGAACTTTCGGCGGCAGGTTTTACGCATATTTGGTTTCCGCCATTTGCTGGCAATGGTAATAAATCGGGGGGCTATGACCCAAAAGATTTATTCATTGGGCAGAATTCTACGCAAACTTCGCTCGGAACAAAGCAACAAATCAAAGATATGGTTGCAACTTTTACGGTCAATAATCTAAAACCAGTAGGCGATATGGTGTATAATCACCGTGATGGCGGCAAACCTGAAGCCAATAATGCTGTAAAAGAATATATGTTGTTTTATGCAGGAAGCAACGATGGCTCTTGTCCGAATACTTCTTATAAATCGCCTTTTCCTTCGGATAGGGTACGCATGATTATTCCTGTGGGTGGTTCAACGGGCTTGGGGGCGGGTACGTATTATGTAAGTATTGGCTCTCGTTCGGGTGGATATGTTGGGAAGAAAATTATGTTTTTCGCTACCACAACCAAAGCTGGTGGTGGTCAGGCTTGGGATTTTGTGAATGGATGTGACCCGAAAAATACTGCTGTCACCGTAAATGCAGATATTGCCGCATCAGGGGCAGAATATGTAGCTAATCTAAAGCAAGGCTATTGGAATACTTTTGATTTTGCGAATGATATTGATGAATTTAAGATAACACTCGACGCCAATAATTATAATACTGACGGCGATACATTGGTGATTCAAGCAATAAATCTCTGCGGTGATTATACCGACCATCGTATTTCTAAAATTTGGTACACTACTGGGAGTACTGATATTGCTAATCCTGCTAATTGGAATTCTTCGGCATATAAAGTTCAGTTTCAGACTTATACAGATTTTACGGGCTTGCCGAGTGGCCGTGGTGGAAGCAATTGGAAATCGTTTCGCCCTAATTGGAACGAAGGCGGTGCAAGCTCAGCAGGTGGAGCAACTACTACCTGTATTGGCCCGCAATGGAGTATGCAAAGCATGGATTATTTTTATGATTATGACCATAACCAAACAATGGCTCGTGATACGCTGATTGAATGGACAAAATGGGCGTATGATGAATTGAATGTAAGAGGACTCAGAATGGATGCTATTAAGCATTTTGAGGCGAATTTTGTCGGAAAAATGCTTACTGAAATGTATAATGCTAATAAAATTCCTGATTTGGTGGTAGGAGAGTGGTACGGACAAGAAAATCCTGCGATACAAAATTGGGTAGCCGATGTAAATGCTTCGATGAGTGCGGCGGCTCGAACGGCAATTCAGCCAAAAGTATTTGATTTTGCTTTGAGAGATGCTCTCAAACAAGCCTGTGATAACGGTGCTGATGCTCGCAATGCTTTTTATAATAGTTTCAGAGATGGGCGTGGCATGAGTGGTTTTAACTTGGTGACGTTTGTCAATAATCACGATTTTAGAAGCTCAAACCCAACTTTTGGGGATGCTTTAATTTGGCAAAATCCGATTTTGGCGTATGCTTATATTTTGACCAATAATCAGTTGGGTGTGCCTACGGTTTTTTATCCAGATTATTATGGTTATCCTGCACACAGTACTACTTACGGCACGGATAATTATACTTTCGATTATCATCCAACTGGTTTGCAGCCTCTGAAAAAAGAAATTGACCAGCTTTTACAGGTTCAAAAACGCTTCATCAATGGCTCGCAAGCCGTTTATTATCTCAATCATTATGGCGGAGCATTAAACCCTGTTCCTGCTCCGAATTTTTACGAAAAAGGTAAGCATTGGCGAAGCCTGATTTACCAACTTGACTCTACTGGAAGTGTGGGCAAAAGAGAAGTAATTGTTGCCATCAACTTTGATGATGATAGCTTGAAAGTCAATCATCTAATTGCCAATACTGGTCGTTATCCAGCAGGAACAAAGTTTACCGATATTCTGCAAAAATCTCCCACTTTAACAACTACGACCGATTCTCAGAATCGAATTTCTATTTCGTTACCTCCCAAGAGTTTCACAGTCTATATACAAGGTGAGCCACCGTGTTTTGGTTATGATTTAAGTAAAAATCTATCGAATGGTAGTATTGTGAAATTTGAGTCTCCAGATACTATTTCAGCCTCAAACGTACTTGAAAATGGGGCAAAAGCCAAATATGATGCAGCCAAGAAAATTTTGCTAAACCCTGGTTTTAAGGTGGAGCAAGGAGCCGTTTTTGAGGCGTTTATTGATGGTTGTGGTGGGAGTAAATGAGTTATAGAATAGTAGAAAATTCAAACTATTATTGAAATTATATGAAGAAGAGTCTTATTCTTTTAATTAGCATTGTTGTTTCTTTTACTGCATTTGCACAACAACAAAATGATAACAATAGAGGTATTTATGAATCCTACGTAATACTGAATAAAAATAGTGGCGGTAATACATACTATGACCTCCAAACAGACCAAGCGGCTAATCCAAATTTTGGAGGTTCGTTAGGCGTTTTTGGTGCTGGCTGCTCATTAGTCATTACAGGTGGACAAAACAACACCTATAAATGTAATGGGTGCAATATCTCAAACGGAAGTTTCAACTATGCGATTTATCCAGAAGGCGGTAGTGCAAGCTCATTTTCGAGTTTTGTTCTTGGTTTTGCATCGAATGACGCTGGTGGATGCGGTGGAAACCAAACTTGGAAAAATGAAAGCCAGCATGTAAATGTTTTGAGCAGTTTAAGTGCGGGTACTTATGTACTTGAAATTTATACACAAAACCTTTTTGACGGTTGCGGAAGTGGAACCTTGTTTTCGAGCAATAATGGTTCTAACTATAAAGCCACATTTACGATTGTAGGGCCACCTACCTTACAGTCAAATACTTCAGTATGCTTGGGAAGTTCGGTAACACTTACAGGCTCGTGTATGAATGGAACACCGAAATGGTCAACTGGCGAAGAAGCAGCAACGATTTCGGTTAGCCCAACTGTAAATACTACTTATACGGCTACTTGTAAAACTACCGAAGGTTGTGAAAGTGCAGCGAGTTCGTCGGTTATGGTAACTGTTAATAGTTTAAGTATCATAGACCATCCAATAACTCAATTTGATTGCGAGCCAAATAGCATTCGTTTTCTGGCAAATGCTTCAACAACCAGCACGGGTTTGGGGAGTGCCATAACTTATAAGTGGCAAAGGAAACTTGCCTCAGAATCAAGTTTTACAGTACTGACAAACGCTTTACCGACAGTATTTTCTGGAAATATTCTTCAAGTTTCACCAACAGGTAGCCCTAATATTTCAGGAACACAATTCAGATATATAGCAACTGATGGCAATGGCTGCACTGTAACCTCGAACCCCGCCACTTTATATCTGAATAATGTTGGTACTATCACCAATAATGCAGTTTGTGAAAATACGAATTATGCTCTCACAGTTCCCGTATCATCAGATATTATTACCAATGTAGTAAGCTATCAATGGGAGGTTTTGGATGTAGTTGCAAATACTTGGGGAAATGTTAGCAATGGTGGAGGTATTTCGGGAGTTACGACTCAGACATTAAATTTCACACCTATTCCTTTTACTCAAGATGGAAAGAAGTATCGTTGTAAAGTTATCTTTAATGTAAGTGTTAATAACGATAACGATGGTTCGATAAATCAAGGTGCAGCTATTACTTGTTCACGAACTTCTGCAGAAGTAACACTGAATGTAAAACAAATTCCTCCTATTCCGATAATCAAAACTACATCGCCCGAAAGTGCTTGTCTGGGAGCATCAATTACGCTTAATTCGACTGGCTGTTCAGGTGTGAGCGGTACTACTTCTTGGTATGAAAACGGTGTCTTAGTTTCGTCTAATGCCATTTATACATTTACTCCTTCGATAGTTAGTTCAAAAACATACAAGGCACTTTGCACAAAAAGTGGTTGCGAAAGTGCTTTTTCAACTGATATAGTTGTAAACATAAATCCAGTTCCAGTTGCACCACCTATTACGGTAAATCCAGTTTCAGGAGTTGTTTGTCAAGGAGATGCTGTTGCTCTAACAATGGCAAAAGAACTCGTAACAAATAAAGTACGATGGTATAATCAGGCTGCTGGTGGTACGGCGGTATCTTCAAGTTCAGCTACGACTACAAGCTCGCATACTTATAATGTTCCTGTTTCTGATATTTTGCCAACCAATTCAACAACACCAAGTGTTTTGAATTATTGGGTAGAACAAGAAAATACTTTTGGGTGTGAAAGTATTCGTACACAAACAAGTTTTACGGTCAATCCTACACCTTCTGTACCGACAATTACGAGTCTTATTAATTATTGCCAAAATTCTCCTGCAAGTAGCCTAATTGCCACAGCAACTGGAAGTAATTCTTTATTATGGTACGGGACGAGTGCATCAGGTGGGGTTTCGAGTGCCACTGCTCCGATACCAACATCGGTAACTTTAGGTACGACAACTTACTATGTTAGTCAGAAAAATAGCTATGCTTGTGAGAGTACGAGAGCATTAATAAGTGTAGTAGTCAATGCTATTCCTGAAGCCCCAAGTGCAACAACTACAATTGCATACTGTAAAAATAGCACGGCAACAGCCCTCACTGCTATTGCATCAGGCTCTAATAGTATAATATGGTACGATGAAAATGATAATATTTTAGGTGCTGCTCCAACGCCAAATACTTCAATTGTTGGAACACAGATTTTTAAAGTAAGTCAGAAAAGTCCATCGCCAGCTAATTGCGAAAGTGCAAAAACTACTATTACCATTACTATCAATGATTTGCCACCTACTCCGACAGTCACAACTCCAATTGCATATTGTCAAGGAGCAATCCCATCGGCACTTTCTGCTACTGCAACAGCTTCAAATAGTTTATTATGGTATGGGACAAGTGCCGCAGGAGGAACTTCAAGTGCAACTGCTCCAACTCCATTGACAATTTCGGCAGGAACAACGAGCTATTATGTGAGTCAGAAAGATGCTAATAATTGTGAAAGCCCAAGAGCAAAAAATGATGTAGAAATTACATCAAATGTTTCGGCTACGATTACTGGTACAAATGCTTTTTGTATAACTGGTGTCTTAAATAGCTCGACTACCTTGACCGCTAATCCTACTGGTGGAAATGGTTTGTATACT
>JBKBSS010000447.1:0-624 GCA_046291385.1 Emticicia sp.
TAATCGAGAATAATCACATCGGGGTGTTGAGCTAAATGCTCCATACACAGCTCGCCTGACGTATAGGATATAATCTCAAAATTGGCGTGTTGAAGAAACTCAATTTCTAATGATTTCAGAAAAACAGCATCATCATCGACCAAGAAAACTTTTACTTTATTTTTCTTTTCCATCGTTGGTCATTCTTATTTTTAATAATTCTTCTTCTAATTCTTCGCAAGCTTGCACACATACATTTTCGAGTTTTAGTACCATTTCCGAAATACTATCGGTTTGTTGTTGGGTGCTGGCATATTCTTGTATTTTCTTGGCCATTTGTTCAAAATCGGCACTTATACCTACAATCGAAAACGAGGGAATCATTTTATGAACCGCTGCGTGCAGCAATATCCAGTCTTTATCTTGAAGGCTTTGTTTCATCGACGTAATGAGCGGCGGCGTTTGTTCGAGATACAACGCAATCATTTCCGACATCAATTTAGGGTTTGCCTTTGTTCGATTACTTAAATATTTTAAATTTATACACTTCACTTTTGTATTTTCGTCGTTTTCACTTTCTCCCTTCAAATTTATCTTAATTGAATTTTTAACCAAATTTGCAATTTTGCTATAAAGTAATCGTTC
>JBKBSS010000448.1:0-623 GCA_046291385.1 Emticicia sp.
TCTTCTGTTACCGAACTGTCAGATACTTCAATGCCGAGAACCTTGATTATCAAGTCACTACACTTGGTTAGAAGCCAGATAAAAGGCGAAGTTATCGTTGATAAAATATTCATTGGAGCGGCCATCGTCTTGGCAATCGCTTCGGGATTCGACATTCCGATTCGTTTTGGTACCAATTCGCCCAAAACCAATTGTACAAAACCGATGATAACTACTACTAAACCAACTGCGATATTATCAGCATATTTTAGTTCAAGACCAAACCCCATAAGAAAATCTTGAATGCCAATGGTGAGCGTATTGCCTGAGAAAATACCCGTCAAAATACTGATGAGGGTGATACCAATTTGGACAGTAGAAAGGAAGCGATTAGGAGAATTTGCGAGTTCGAGAGCGGCTGATGCCCTGCGGTCGCCGTTTTTGCTGGCTATTTCAAGTTTTGTTTTTCGAGAGGAGATTAGGGCAATCTCCGACATGGAGAAAATACCATTAAGAATGACTAAAAAAAGGATTATTAAAATTTCCATTTAATGTTTAAACCCTCATTTACTGGGGTTTGGATGATTATTAAGGTGCAAAATAAAATATTTTAATCAGAATTTTTGCAAAAACAATATTATAAT
>JBKBSS010000449.1:0-620 GCA_046291385.1 Emticicia sp.
TTCTAAACTGAAATTGTGGATGATGATTACGACCTTCTTCTAAAGTTAATATTTCAGATGAATTTAATTGAACAAATCTCTTTTTCATAGCTCAAAGATAATCCAACTTTCTAATATTATAAAAACAATTTTGTCTTAGCACTTATCTTTTAAAATTTATCAATCAAAAAAATGAATCAACGTAGAGATTTTATAAAAAAAACCGCTTTAGCTGGGGCAGGACTTTTCACAGCCCCCAACCTTTTTGCTTTCAACGGCTCGTCTGGGCGGCATTCCGCTGGGCGGCATTCCGCTAATGAAAAAGTTGTTATTGGACTAATGGGTACGAATAGCCGAGGGCTATTTTTGGCACAATCATTTGCCAAACTCAAAAATGTAGAAGTAGGCTATATTTGCGATGTTGACAGCGAAGTATTGGCAAAAACCATTGCCGATATTGAGAAACAAACGGGCAAAAAGCCACAAGGCTTTACCGATGTCAGAAAAATGTTGGAGCAAAAAGACTTAGATGGCTTGGCAATTGCCGCACCTGACCATTGGCACGCACCCGCAGCCATTATGGGTTTGCAAGCAGGTAAAAATGTCTATGTCGAAAAACCGTGTAGCCATAATCCTCGTGA
>JBKBSS010000450.1:0-619 GCA_046291385.1 Emticicia sp.
CAAAAATTCTTAGAACCCCTTCGGTTGTTGGAATGATTTGATTAGCTGGAATAAATTCAGATAATAATTCGGCGTGATGGGGTTGAGATCCTAGTCCACCACCAAGCATTACTTTGAATCCTTTTTCTCCATTAACCACCTTTGGAATAAATCCTAAATCGTGCAAATAGCTCAAAGCGGTATCTTTATCAGAAGAAGAAAAAGACATTTTGAATTTACGCCCCATTTCTTGACACACTGGGTTTCTCAAGAAAAATTCGAATAGTGCGTGTGCATATGGAGACACATCGAAAGGTTCGTCTGGGTCGATACCAGCAGTTTCGCTAGCGGTAATATTTCTAACCGTATTCCCACAAGCTTCTCTTAAGGTAACATCATCTTTCTCTAGCTCAGCCCAAAGTTGTGGTGTTCTATCCAAACTCACGTAATGAATTTGAATATCCTGACGCGTAGTGATGTGCAAACGTCCCGTAGAATATTCTTCAGAAACTTTACAGATACGGTGCAATTGCTCACTCGTTACTTTACCAAAAGGCAATTTGATACGAATCATTTGTACACCTTCTTGACGCTGACCGTATACACCTCTTGCTAAACGAAGAGAACGAAAACGTTCGTC
>JBKBSS010000451.1:0-609 GCA_046291385.1 Emticicia sp.
AGAAAGTATATTGTTGTTTTTTTGTTTCAAGTACAAATCTTGAATAAAACCTTTTTGGGACGTTTCCGTAGGTTCAATTGGATAAGTTCTGCCTTTGCTGTCAGTTCTTTCTGTTACCGAAAAATGATTATTGTATTTACTTCCGTAAAGTAAAGTTTTGCCAGAAAATTGTAAACCATTTTTCAAAGTCTTTACAAAACGTAAACCTGTTTGTAGATTATAATTATCAAAACTTCCGTACTGTCCACCAATAGTGAAGTTCATTCCTTGCTTTTTCCATTGTGGAACAGAATTTAATAAAATACTTCCTCCCACCGCATCAGAACCCACGCAGGAAGCCGAAGAACCATATTGAATCGCCATTTGGTCGAAACCTAATAATGGAACGGTTGAAAAATCTGTTTGTCCAGCCATTGGATTATTGATGTTCAATCCATTCCACATGACAGCTGTGTGCATGGCAGAAGTACCTCTGAACGCAATACTTGTGAGCTGACCCGTTCCATAACTTTTAAATGCAATGGGAGATTGATATTGTAGAAAATCGGCTAAAGTCTGGAATTGAAAACGAGATAAAGTAGCAGAATCAATTTTCTGTACTTTCAAGCC
>JBKBSS010000452.1:0-285 GCA_046291385.1 Emticicia sp.
CAGTGTGCTTCTTGTGGTAAGTTTGCCTGCGGCTTGATTTCGGGGTAGTCAAAAGGTACTTCTATGCCACTGCCTTGTGTTTCGAGAGCATCGAAGCTGTGCATCTGAATTTGAGCCAGCCGTGTCAGGTTCAAATCTATAATGGCAGTAGTTACGTCAAAATCTTTGAAAGAAAGCCTTTCACCAATAGCAAGCAATGAGCCATTATTGGCTATCAAAGCACCGCCGTCATAAATAGCTCTGCCCGCTTCATTGCCCAATAAATTGGCATACACATAACTTACG
>JBKBSS010000452.1:295-605 GCA_046291385.1 Emticicia sp.
TCGCTTTCTGACCTCTAATTTGCCGAAAGCAAAATGGCTAGCACTGGGGTTGAGAATAAGGTCTATGCCATAATGGTACAAAGCTCGTCCGGGGCGATTGGCAACCCAAGCATCTTCGCAAATCTCGAAGCCAATTTTTACGCCTCCTACGTTGAAATACATATCCCCGACTTTGTAGTCTTTGCCCGCAATGCGTATAAGAGCAGTTCCTTTTTGCGTCCAAGCAGTAAACCAACGAGGCTCGTAGTGTATGCCATTGCCCGCCAAGAATTTTTTGGCAACAAAGCCTTAAATCTCGCCATTGGCTATC
>JBKBSS010000453.1:0-601 GCA_046291385.1 Emticicia sp.
TTGAACTTTTGAAGGAACAAGAACAATGTGATTTCGTCATTATTCTTTCTCATCTTGGACTTTCACAACAAATTGCTCTCGGAAATCACCCAGATTGTAAAGGAGTTGATTATATTTTCGGAGCAGATACGCACGAACGAGTACGCAAACCAATTCAAGCCGAATACACAAAAATAGTTGAACCAGGTGCTTTTGGCTCTTTCGTTGGCAGATTAGATTTAAAAGTAGAAAATGGCAAAATTACTGGTGAAAAATATCAACTCATTGAGGTAAATCCACAGAAATTTCCTGCAAAAAAGGAAGTTCTGGATATTGTTGAGCAAATAGAAAAGCCTTATAAGGAAGAAATTAATAAAGTTTTGGGATACAGTACCGTGCCACTTTACCGAAATTTTGTGGTAGAAAATACGATTGATACCATGATTGTTGACGCCCTCAAATGGAAAGTCAATGCCGATGTGGTGCTATCAAATGGCTTTCGTTTCTGCCCACCTCGCACGGCTGGAAAAGATGGAAAAGTAGCCATCACCGAAGGCTATTTATACGATATGCTTCCTGTTGATTCTACCATCCGAACCGCCAAAGCCACTGGTCAACAAAT
>JBKBSS010000454.1:0-599 GCA_046291385.1 Emticicia sp.
ATGTTATAAGCAAACTGCTCGACCGAAGCCAACGGTGGATTATCTAAATAAAATGTCATCGGCAGATTCGCAAAACTCACAAACAAAATATCTTTATTCGGCACAATCCCTTTTTGTTTACAGACCTGCATGGCATAAAGTGCTAAGTAATCATTGAAAGTCAGAATAGCTTCGGGCGGTTCTTTCAAGGCCAAAAGCTCATTCATTTTTATGATTGTGTCATCTTTCGATAAATCGGTGGCTTTTATGTATTTGGGCGAAGTTTCGAGGTTAAACTTCTTGATTGCGGTCAAATAACCATTCAAACGCTCATCACATACTTCCAAATTAGATGGGCCATTTATCAGAGCAATTCGCTTGACTCCTTTGTTTATCAGAAATTCGATGGCTTCAAAAGCCCCATCAGTAATACTACAACGCACTTTATTGGCTTCGAGATTTCGAGGAACACGGTCGAAAAACACCAATGGAGTTCCAAAATTTTCTACTTCTTTGAAATGACTATAATTATTGGTTTCGGCAGCTACTGAAGCAATTACGCCATCGACTCGGCTACTCAGAAATGACTTTAGTGCCTTTTCTTCCCTCTCAAATCTATC
>JBKBSS010000455.1:0-599 GCA_046291385.1 Emticicia sp.
CTAATTCGTTTGGCAAAATAAAATCGCGTTCGCAAAATGGCGAGTGCTCTAGGTGTTGTCCCGATTCGTTTTTATAACGTTTTGGGGTATAAAACGGAGCAAATGATTCTACATAAAACAAGCGATTATCCTCTGTGTCAAATTCGATTTGGTAAATGATTCCGCGCGGAATAATCAAATAATCGCCGTACTCAAAAGGAATATTACCTAGCATGGTACGCAATTTTCCTTTTCCTTTATGGATGAAAATCATTTCATCAGCATCGGCATTTTTATAAAAATACTGTGTAAGTGATTTACGTGGTGCCGCTAGACCGATGGTACAGTCTTTATTAACCAATAAGGCTTTGCGACTGTCTAAAAAATCGTCCTCAGGTTTTAGTTCAAAACCTTTTAAGAGTAATGATTTAATGTTTTTACCGATGGCAATTTTTGGCTCTACTGAATACGAATTTAAAATTTCTTTTACTTGTGTAGGCCTGTGCACGTGGTAGGATAAGGACGAGTGTCCGTGAAAACCCTCTGTTCCAAATAGCTGTTCGTAATAAAAACCTCCATTCGGTTTTTCGAACTGTGTGTGTCTTTTTTGAGGGAAAGTC
>JBKBSS010000456.1:0-593 GCA_046291385.1 Emticicia sp.
TATCGTGATAAAACGAAGGCCATTGAAAGGTCGTTGGCAACTCCTTTTTGGAAACCTGGGATAAAATAACTATTATCAACGTTGTATCTTTGGTAAGAAAGTGAAGCATTGAAACTGAAGTTTCTATCTGGCCAGTTTAGACGTTTTCCGTAAGTGACCGAACCACCCGTATTTTTGAAATAACCAGAATAAATGCCCGAACCTCCACCTGTAAAAGCAGCAGCATAATCCGCTCCGTACTGGCGTTCTAATGCTCTTTGGTAGCCTCTATTATCAGATGATGTATGGAAAATACTTACCGCAAACGAGTTTGGTTTTTTACCACCGAGCCAAGGCTCAGTAAACGAAAGAGAATATGTTTGGTAGAAACGTCCGCTGGCTTGAAGTCTGAGTGCTAAACGTTGACCATCACCCGCAGGAAGTGGTTTCCATTTTTTGAAGTTATTGATGTTTTTTGCTGAAAAGTTATTGAAAACAACTCCGAAAGTACCAACAAATCCTTGAAGACCACCCCAACCGCCCGAAAGCTCAATGTTATCACTTGGTTTTTCTTCTACATTATATTCAATATCAACCGTTCCATCAGCTTGTGG
>JBKBSS010000045.1:0-14095 GCA_046291385.1 Emticicia sp.
GGCAATAACAACCAACAGTTTGATGGTTTTAAATACACGCACGCAATTGTGGCAGGTTTTGATTTAGACGGGAAACTGGTTTGGGATAATAGTTTCAGCTTCGATAATGTTAAAAGCATGGAGCTAAAAGAAAAAGTAAAAATCCGCTACGAAGGCGGTGAAATCGCTTTAGTTTACAGCAATAAAGGCAAACTTGCCACTAAAATTGTGCGAGGAAGCGAAGTAGTAGAAGGAGTAAAAACGATTGATATTGATACCCAAAAAGAAGGCGATAAAGTGCGTGATACCGCCACCGATGATATTGAATATTGGCACCAAAACTATTATTTAGCTTGGGGTTACCAGCGAATAGCTAACCGTAATGAAGGAAGCCGAAGAGTATTTTATCTGAATAAAATCGCTTTCTAAAATTAAACCAAATATGCCACGCTATCTAAAAATAGCGTGGCATATTTTCTACACAAACAATCAACCCCTTGCTAATGAATAAATATATTTTTCTATTTTTAATTTTTGCTTCGTCTTGTTTACAAGCACAAAATTATCCTGCCAGTGGTGTTTTAAAAACTGTTGAAATCGAAGTAAGTGGCAATCCAACTTGGCAAAAAATAATTTCGTTGGGCAATGACGGGCTTTTATTGTTTGTCAAGAAAGATGTTACGAAAGCAATACTCATCAAATTTGATACTGACCTCAAAAAGATTTGGGAAACCGAAGTTTTGCTGGATGTCGAGCGAAAACCTACGGCCTATTTTCTTGATAATCAAAAGGTTACGTTTCTGTTTTCTGAAAATCAAGGAATGTATTATCAATTATTCAGTTTTGATTTGAAAGATGGTAAAACTCAGAATAATGGTTTTGAACTCAGAGAATATTTCCAAGACCAAAGTTATGTAAATTTTAAAAATCGAATTTTGGTGGCGGGAATAAACGAAAAAGGTGGAACTTTCTATGATTTTGATTTCAACACCAATGAAGGTCAATTTATATCAGCCGAACTCAACGGAAAAGTACAACTTCAACACATAAAATATAATCAAAAAACCAATTTAATCGAAACGCTTTGGGCGATTAAAGAACCTGGCTACACCAACGAAAAGAAGAAAAAAGGTGAGTTTATAAAAAATGCCTACGTAGTTTTTGCGAAATATGACACGCTCGGAAAACTCATTTCTAAAAACGCTATTCAATCAAACGCTGGAAATTTTCCATTGACCGCTCAACTGACGGTCATTGATTCGCTCTCAAATGTTGTAACGGGCGTTTATCAATCAAATAATGGCGTAAAAGGTATTTATTTTTCAAAAATCGAGCGTGAAAAAACAATTTTGACAAAGTTTTATGATTACAGAAAACTACTCGTCGGCACTGAAAGCTTGAGCGATGAACAACTCAAAAAACTTTCGAGTACATTTAGTTTTTTACCTACGCAAACGGTCTTTTCCGAAAACCAGATTTTTTTTGGCGGGAGCTTTTACCAGCCTTCTTTTAAAGTAGTTAGCGTCAATAATCCTGATTACGTTGGCTATGATATAACGTATAATTCGGTGCAGCGAACCAAAACCAAGCAAGTTATGTCAGGTTATAATTACTCAAATGGTTTTGCGGCGAGTTTCGATTTGAGTGGAAATTTGCTCAAACAACAACGAATGGAAATCAAACAAACTTCGTCAGACCTTGATGAAGTTTTGGCCATAAATAAACAAAATGCCGTAGCCATTTGTGTAAAAGGCAATTTGGTAGTTACAAAACCCAGAAGTGCTTCTTCACCCAATATTTATAAACTTGCTACCGAAAATGATGACCCTAAAAACAGTCAATATATTGCAAAATATCGTAGTGTGAGAAATTGGTATGAAAATTATTTCATTGCTGATGGAAGTCGTGTTAAATTTGAGGTCATAAAAGAGATGTCTGCCCCGAAAGAGAAACCTTCAAAGAGAAAAAAAGGGCAGCGACAAATTCCAGAAACCAACGTCAAGAAAATTATTTATTTATCGAAAGTACTAAATTCTTCGTTTTAGATAATTTTCAGCACGTTCAAAACCAGCATTGATTTGTATAATTTACTTACACCAAATATCAGTTCTTACGAGTTAATTGACTCAGGAAATTTTGAAAAACTCGAACGTTTCGGCGAATTTATTTTGGCTCGCCCCGAACCGCAAGCCGTTTGGGATAAATCGCTTTCTGACGAAGTTTGGGAACGAAAAGCTTCAGCCATTTTCAGAAAAACCAAAGGTCGTGACCAGCTCAGTCCCGAAGAGCGTGGCGAGTGGCACAATATCAAAAAAATGCCCGAAAAATGGTACATGGATTATGTGCAGGGCAAATCGAAATTAAAGTTCAAACTTTCACTTTCGTCGTTTAAGCACGTTGGTATTTTTCCTGAGCAAGCCGCCAACTGGAAGTTTATTGAAGAAAAACTCACACAGATGAAAACTGGCGATTCGCCAATTCAGCAAACGCCAAAAGTGCTGAATCTTTTTGCATATACTGGCGGAGCGTCGTTGATTTCAAAAGCCAGTGGTGCGGATATTACGCACGTCGATTCGGTAAAACAGGTGATTTCGTGGTCGAGAGAAAACATGGAAGCCAGCGGTTTGACCGATATTCGTTGGGTAATCGAGGATGCACTAAAGTTTGTAAAACGTGAAGTAAAGCGTGGAAAAAAGTATAACGGAATCATTCTCGACCCGCCAGCCTACGGACGTGGCCCAGATGGTGAAAAGTGGGTTTTGGAAGAAGGTTTGAACGAATTATTGAAAAATTGTCTCGAACTTCTTGATGAAAATCATCATTTTTTCATCCTAAATCTTTATTCAATGGGCTTTTCGGCGGTCATTGCCGAAACGATTATTAAGCAAAACTACGCCAATGTTCAAAACCCCGAAATGGGTGAACTCGTGCTGCAAGATTCCTTTCAGAAGAAATTGCCATTGGGCGTTTTTTATCGTTTTTCGTCGATTCAAGAAAAGTAAATGATATTTATTCAGAAAACGCTTTTATTTTTTTAAAAGATGCAGAGTTCAACTTTGGCACTCTGAAAAAATATAGAATCGTAAGCTCGTTTTGTATCTCCGAAATGAATTTGGGAGTTGCAAGATTGGTCATGCTTATGGTTTTTCTCAAAATACCAAAGTAAAATTAGTTGATGTTTTTATTGATTTGATTCGGCTTAGTTGTTGAAACGACTACGTTTGTAATTAAACTGTTGATTATAAGTGTGTTACAGTAGAATAGTAGGATTGAAAATTCAGAATTCAGAACTCAGAATCCAGAACTCTTAAAATTTCATTTTTATTGTGAGAAAAAATTCAGATTTTTGTGAAAAAATATCTCACAATTAAGTAATTGTCCATTGCTGTAGAAAAATTGTGAATACAATCGAATGTCTAATAATCAAAAATTTTACCTATTTATTGCCCTTTCAGTACTCTTGTATGCGTGCGGACAAGATAACCGTGAGCGTTCAAAGATTCCACCGACACCTTTCCAAACTGAAAGTATTCAAAATACAGCTTCTCTCGAAGCCCTTACCGACGCCATCAGGAGTAATCCAAGTTTGGCCGAAAACTATTACAAACGTGCAATAGTTTTGAATAAGATGGGTGATAGTCAAAAAGCCCTTGATGATATTAACCGAGCTGACCGACTCAAACAAAATACAGGGAAGTACCTATATGTAAAAGCCTTGATTTTGAGAGATATGAAGCAATATCGAGATGCCTATGCTTTCGCTCAAAGTGCCGAAATCTTAAATGTCGATACACCCGAACTTTATACCTTGCTCGGTGATTTGTCTCAACAACGCAACGACTTAAAAAAAGCCGAACAATATTTGGCAAAATCTTTGCAAATAGCACCTTATGACGGTGAAGCATATTTTTATCAAGGAACGCTCGCTGCTCGCAAAGGCGATACCATAACCGCTATTGTGAAAATGAACAAGGCCATAGACATGAAGCCTTCCTTTAAGTCGGCTTATTCGTCGTTGACCGAAGTATTGAAAAATCGTAGATTGTACGATTCTGCCTTGGCTGTCAATAGCTCAGCGATTTTGCAATTTCCTAAAAATTCAGAGTTTTTGGTCGATAGAGGTTTGGTTTTCAATAAATTTGGTCGACTGGATTCAGCCCTTATCTATTACGAGAGAGCCACAAAAATGGATAGTAAGCGAATTGATGCCATGCTTTATTCGGCTTCAATTTATTTCCGTAAGAAAAACTATACAAAGGCTTTGGAATTTTATGAAAATGTTTTGGATGCAAACCCCGAAACGCCTAAAATTAATTATTCGATTGCTTTAACGCTCGAACAACTCGGTTCATTGACAAAAGCCGAAGAGTTTTTGAAAGCCGAAGTTGAAAAAGACCCTAATGACACACAGGCGATTATTGCTTTAAATCGGGTTTCTGGGCAAATAAATTCGGCCATGGGAGTTTATACAGCACCAATTCCGATTCCAGTGAGAAAAGCACCAGTTCCAGTAGCAAAACCAATTGTTGAAGAGCCAAAGAAACTCTTAGATACATCAAGAATTAGAGTAAATATTATTGCTCCGAAGAAAAAAGTAAATATCAAAACTGACTCTTCGAGACGTTTGAAATTGTAACGAAAAACTCACATGTTATGCTGTGCGTGGCATGGGTTATTCAAATACTTCGTAATTGTTAAAAAATCAGAATTACGAAGCAATAAGGCTAATAATCAGTAGAATATAAAATAGTTGACAAATTTTATGATTAAAATTACTTTACCCGACGGAAGTGTAAGAGAATATCCAAAAGGGAGTTCGAGTTACGATGTTGCTCTTTCAATCAGTGAAGGGCTTGCGAGAAATGTATTGGCTGCCAAAATAAATGGCACGGTGCAAGATGCCAATTTGCCAATCGAAACCGACTCAAAATTGCAACTTTTGACGTGGAATGATACCGACGGTAAATCAACATTTTGGCACTCATCGGCTCACTTGATGGCCGAGGCTTTGGAAGCACTTTATCCAAAAGTTAAATTTTGGGTTGGTCCACCGCTCGAAAATGGTTTTTATTATGATGTAGATACCAACGGTGAAGCTATTTCAAGCGATGATTTCAAGAAAATCGAAGATAAAATGTTGGAATTGGCTCGTCAGAAAAATGATTATGTCAGAATTCCGATGGCAAAAGCCGAAGCAATCAAATATTTTGAAGAAAAAGGCGACGAATATAAATTAGATTTGCTTTCGGGCTTGGAAGATGGTTCGATAACTTTCTATAAGCAAGGAAACTTTACTGATTTATGCCGTGGGCCGCACATTCCGAACACTGGTTTTATCAAAGCTGCCAAAATTATGAATGTGGCGGGTGCGTACTTTAAAGGCGACCAAAACAATAAAATGTTGACTCGTATTTACGGAGTGACATTTCCAAAACAAAAAGAATTAGAAGATTATCTAACCCTTTTGGAGGAAGCCAAACGCCGTGACCACCGTAAATTAGGTCAGGAACTTGACTTGTTTACTTTCTCTGAGAAAGTAGGAAAAGGTTTGCCATTATGGTTGCCAAAAGGTGCGATGTTGCGTGAGCGTCTGGAAAATTTCTTGCGTAAAGCACAAGTAAAGGCTGGTTATCAACAAGTTGTAACGCCGCACATTGGTAGCAAACAATTATATTTAACTTCTGGTCACTGGGAAAAATACGGAAAAGATTCTTTTCAACCAATCACAACGCCCGAAGAAGGAGAGGAGTTTTTGTTGAAACCAATGAACTGCCCCCACCACTGCGAAATTTTCCGTGCCAGACCACGCAGTTACCGTGAATTACCTTTGCGTTTGGCTGAGTTCGGAACGGTTTATCGTTATGAGCAAAGTGGAGAATTGCACGGTTTGACTCGTGTACGTGGCTTTACACAAGATGATGCCCATATTTTTTGTACCGACGACCAAGTCGAAGACGAATTCAAAAAAGTAATTGATTTGGTGCTTTATGTATTCAAATCGCTCGGTTTTGAAGATTTTTCTGCCCAAGTTTCATTGCGTGACCCCGAAAATAAAACAAAATATTTTGGTTCGGACGAAGCGTGGGACAAAGCTGAAAACGCAATCCGTCGTGCTGCTGCTGAAAAAGGTCTTAAAACTATTGAAGAATTGGGTGAAGCCGCTTTCTATGGCCCAAAACTCGACTTTATGGTGAAAGATGCTTTGGGGCGTAAATGGCAACTCGGCACGATTCAAGTGGATTATCAATTGCCACAAAGATTTGAGCTGGAATATGTCGGTTCGGATAATCAAAAACACCGCCCCGTAATGATTCATAGAGCTCCATTTGGCTCAATGGAACGTTTTATTGCGATTTTGATTGAAACAACGGCTGGTAATTTTCCATTGTGGTTATCGCCAGACCAAATAGCTATTTTACCGATTTCTGAAAAATACGAAGACTACGCCAACGAAGTTTTCTTGACGCTTCAAGAAGAAGACATCAGAGGTTATGTTGACCACCGTGATGAAAAAATCGGTAGAAAAATCCGTGATGCGGAGGTAAATAAATTACCTTTAATGCTAATTGTGGGCGAAAAAGAAGCCGAAGAAGGCAAAGTTTCAGTAAGAAGAAAAGGCGAAGGAGATTTAGGTTCGATGACAATCGAAGAATTTATAGCTTACGCAAAAACTGAAATTAACAAAAATATACCAAAGTTTAAGTAGTAGATAGGGCTTAGGAATTAGGTTTTAGCTTTTTTGTCTGTAAGAATTAATTTTAGGTTTTTAAACTTATTTATTGACATTTTTATCTAAAAATTGAATCCTAAGCCCTAAAACCCAAAAAATACTTGCAACTATCAAAGAAAGTCTTTACTTTCGTAAAATTCAATTATTAGTAACCTTAAAATCGTTAAATGGCACAACAACCATTCAATCGTAATTTCAGAAGACCAGTACAGAAGGAAGACGAACACCGAATCAATCAACGCATTCGTGCGGCACAGGTTCGTTTAGTAGGTGACAATGTAGAGCAAGGTATTTTTGATACCACACAGGCTCTTGCTATGGCACAAGCACAAAGTCTCGACTTAGTAGAAATTGTTCCAACAGCAACGCCACCAGTATGCCGAGTTGTTGACTACTCTAAGTTTAAGTATGACCAAAAGAAGAAGCAAAAGGAAATAAAAGCCAAAGCTGCCAAGACAGTTATCAAAGAAATCAGATTCGGTCCACAAACCGATGACCACGATTTTGAATTTAAACTGAAGCATGCCATTGGATTTTTGAAAGAAAATGCAAAAGTTAAGGCTTATGTTCACTTTGTAGGTCGTCAGATTGTATTTAAAGACCAAGGTGTAGAACTTTTGAAACGCTTTATTGCAGGTTTGGAAGAGTACGGTAAACCAGAAGGCGAACTGAAACTTGAAGGTAAGAGAATGATTGTATTTCTTGCACCAAAAGCAAAAAAGTAAGACTTCTTAGAAATATTTAAGGGCTGAATTGATTTCAATTCAGCCCTTTTTGTGTTTTTCATTGAAATAAATTTCCAGTTATTGAAATAAGCGAACTGGAAACGCTTGTCGCCCAGTTCGCTCCATGGCTATTTTCCTACTGAAATCATATTGGCAAAAAGGCGATAAGCCCCAGGCACGCCCGCAGGAAGTTGGCGGAAGAATGCCAAACCAGTGAATACAAAATTTCCTTTGCCATATTTTGCGTATAAAACACTGCCTTCCAATTCGGTTTCGTTGGCATCGTTCATGGCAAAAATTGTTTCGTATTTATCGCTCCATTTATCGGCAAAATATAAACCACGCTCTTGAATCCAGCCTTCAAAATCTTTTGAAGTGATTTTATTTGGAGTGTTCAATAATGGATGCTGCGGTTTCAATATTTTCATTGGGGCAACTTCATCGGTTACTCTGCCACGTCCAATTCCCATCGGAAATGGCCCGATTTCTTTTACTTTTGAAACTCCGTAAAATGCGTTTGTTTGATATTGTGTAATAAGGTTTCCGCCATTATTGACATACTCCATGAGCTTTTCTTGGAAATATTTCAAATGTTCTTCCGTATTATAAGCTCTTACTCCAACAATAATTGCATCGAACTGGCCTAAATCTTTGGCAAGTTCTACGGGGGTAAGCATCGTTACTTGATAGCCGATTTGTTGTAAAGCCGCAGGAACTTCATCGCCCGCACCAGCAATGTAGCCAATTTTATTGCCTTTTTTCTTTAAATCAATGCGAAGTGCTTTTGCTTCGGCAAACGGAAAAAGCGTGAGCGTTGGCACATGTTTGTAGTCGATAGTGGCAATTCCTCTATCATACGAACCCGATGATGTTTGGGCGATTGCCTTTAGCGTAATTTCAGAAGCGGTTGACGAGGGAAAAACTTTAAATGTTACTTTTTTCTCTTCGTATTTTTCTTTTAGTTCAAAATTGATAGTGGCGGGTTCAACTTTCCATGTACTCGGAATATCTAATTTTACCGTTCCAGTTACCCCTTTTTTGCCTGATTTTAAAGTGACAACCACATCTTTTGGACTGTTATCGCCAAATGAATAAACTTTTTCGCCAATGGTTGCAGTTACTTCGGGGCGAATCTCAAAATAACGATAAATTTCTCCATCCGATGGCTCAACAAATTTATATGTTAGCGGAGTTTGGAATGTAAATGCTTTACCTTCAATATTGAAACTGTATTCGCAAACTAAATCGGCTGGTTTCATCGGCAAACCTCTCAATAATTGGTCGTTTACTTTATAAAAACCATTTTCTTTACGCTCAACTAACCAATACGGTTGCGTAATTGCTTGATTTGCAGGAATTTGCAATTCAGTTGTGATATTCAAACCATCGTTGTAAACGAGTTTTTTATTGATGGTTGTATCCTTATTTGCTCCTTTAAATGTCAGTTTTTCGAGCGTAATATTGGCATTGCCTCTACTTACAACATTTACATTAACTTTAATTTTGTCATTTGGTGAAACCGAATAATCTGTTGGATTTGCTTCAAACCACAACCCTGCACATGCTAAAATCAATTCTTGCACTTCTTTTTTCTTATAAGATGTCCAAACATTTTCTTCAAGTGATGCAATCGCATTATAAACTTCAATCAAAGCGGGAATTGTAGCCGATGGATTTTGTGCTTTAAAATTATTATAAACATCCGTCACCATTTTTTCAATTTTTTCACCGCCATTGATTCTTTTCCACGAAATATCAATTCCATCAAATAAATCATTTTTGGCTTCTTCGCCAGCTTTATGAAGGGCATAATCAGAACGCTGATTTTTAGTTTTTGCCGAACCAAAACCTTGGCTTTTGTGCATCGAACGAGCCTCGGCCGAGATTTCGGTATAAGATTTTCCGAGTAGGGGATTATAGTCGCCGAGCGGAATTTTGATATAACTGCCTTCGGGTTGGTTATTTTGAAAATTCGGAGAAAATGAATTCCAAACCAAACGTTTTGCTTGCCAAGTTTTTACGAATTTCAATTGTTCAGGGAAACGACTTGGGTCAGCCGCTGCCTTGAATGCTTCTTCTGATAAAACTGCTGATGCCGAATGGTGTCCATGCCCCGCACGAGCATCGGGTGGAAAACGGTTGACAATAACATCGGGTTGGAAATTACGAATTCGCCAAACTAAATCGGCCAAAATTTGGTCTTTTCCCCAAGTTGCCATTGCTTCGTCGGTGGTTTTGGTGAATCCGAAGTCGTTGGCACGAGTAAAATATTGTTCGCCGCCATCAATGTTTCTTGCCCCCAGAAGTTCGTGGGTGCGTAATAATCCAACGTATTCGCCTTGTTCAGAACCAACTAAATTTTGTCCACCATCGCCACGAGTCATGGCAATATAGCCCGCACGAACCATTTTTTCTTTAGAAAGCCACGTGATAAACAAAGTATTTTCATCATCAGGATGAGCCGCCACGTATAGCACATTGCCCACAATATTTAATCTTTTGATTGCTTGAAGTATTTCTCCCGTATTCATTTGTTTTGTTTGGGCAAAAACCGAAAATGAGATAAGAGAAACAAGAAGTACTGTTATTTTTTTCATTGAATAAGATTTATGAGTCAATAGTTTAGAAGTAGTTTTATAGAAGTTTTATTAATCTCCCGAAATTAGTAAAGAAAGCCCGAAACCAAAAAGAAATCTTGAAAGCATCTATGATTGAGGCTTTTTATTCGACCATTGGGCGGTCTAAATCTGCGTTTCGTCATAGTTAAAGCCGATAAAACAATGTTTTTTATCAAAAAAATACTAAAATTGTATTTTGACTTTTTTTAACAACTCAATTAACTTAAATTTGCGAAAATTAAAACTACAGTACTCACTAAACACAAATACGATTACTTATGGATTCTATGATTATGTACCTTGTACCATTATGCGGCGTAATTGGTTTGCTCTACACAGCTTGGCGGTTTAGCTGGGTGTCGAGTCAACCTGCTGGAGATGCCAATATGCAAAAACTCTCAGGCTACATTGCCGATGGAGCAATTGCATTTTTAAAAGCAGAATGGAAGGTTTTGGCCTATTTTGCTATTCCGACTGCTATTTTATTGGCATGGCTCGGCTCTTCAACTGACAAATCTTCGTGGATTATCTCAATTGCATTCTTGATTGGTGCGTTGTTTTCTGCGTTTGCAGGTTATGTTGGAATGAAAATCGCAACAAAAGCAAATGTTCGTACTGCACAGGCTGCTCGTACTTCATTGGCACAAGCCCTCAAAGTTTCATTTACTGGTGGTTCAGTAATGGGAATGGGTGTTGCAGGTTTGGCAGTTTTAGGTTTAAGTTTGTTATTTATTATTTTCTATAACTACTTTGCTAAAGGCGAAGCGTTGACATCTGAAAAAATGAGAATTGCCATCGAAGTTTTGGCTGGTTTCTCGTTGGGTGCTGAATCAATCGCTCTTTTTGCTCGTGTGGGTGGCGGTATCTATACAAAAGCGGCCGATGTTGGTGCTGACTTAGTTGGTAAAGTTGAGGCTGGGATTCCAGAAGATGACGTTCGTAACCCTGCAACAATCGCCGATAACGTAGGTGATAACGTGGGTGACGTAGCGGGTATGGGTGCCGATTTATTTGGTTCGTATGTGGCTACAATCTTGGCTACGATGGTTTTGGGTCAAGAAATTAGCGTTTCGGATAATTTTGGTGGTTTCTCGCCAGTCTTATTGCCGATGGCAATTGCGGCCGTTGGTTTGCTTGCTTCGTTGGTTTCAACATTTTTTGTTAGAATCAAATCAGAAACTTCTTCTGTACAAGCGGCTTTGAATCTTGGAAACTGGGCTTCGGTAATTATTACTTTTATTGCTTCTTACTTTTTAGTAAAACATATTTTACCAGAAACACTTTCTTTGCGTGGCCACGAATTTACTTCAAATGGCGTATTTATGGCAATCGTTGTTGGTTTGATAGTTGGTGCTTTGATGTCAATCATCACCGAATATTATACTGCAATGGGCAAGCGTCCAGTGCTTTCAATCATTGAAAAATCGGGTACAGGTCACGCTACAAATATCATTGGTGGTTTGGCAGTTGGTATGGAATCAACAGTTCTTCCAATTTTGACCTTAGCGGCTGGTATTATTTTCTCTTACTATTTTGCAGGTCTTTATGGTGTTTCTATTGCGGCGGCTGGTATGATGGCTACAACTGCTATGCAATTGGCAATTGATGCTTTTGGCCCGATTGCTGATAATGCGGGTGGTATTGCTGAAATGTCGCAATTACCTCCAGAAGTGCGTGAGCGTACCGATAATTTGGATGCTGTTGGTAACACAACTGCGGCAACTGGTAAAGGTTTTGCGATTGCTTCGGCAGCTTTGACTTCATTGGCTTTATTTGCGGCTTTCGTTGGTATTGCAGGCATCAACTCGATTGATATTTACAAAGCTCCAGTTTTGGCAGGTTTGTTTGTTGGTGGAATGATTCCATTTATTTTCAGTGCTTTGTGTATTTCGGCGGTTGGTAAAGCTGCGATGGAAATGGTAAACGAAGTGCGTCGTCAGTTCCGTGAAATTCCAGGAATTATGGAATACAAAACTGAACCAGAATACGAAAAATGTGTAGCTATTTCGACAGAGGCTTCAATTAGACAAATGATTTTGCCAGGTGCAATTGCTTTGGTAACACCAGTTTTAGTTGGATTTGGTTTTAAAGGTGTTTTTGCAGATACTTCTTCGCCTGAGATTTTGGGTGGCTTGTTGGCTGGTGTAACAGTATCAGGTGTTTTGATGGGAATTTTCCAATCAAACGCAGGTGGTGCTTGGGATAATGCTAAAAAGTCATTTGAAAAAGGTGTAATGATTGATGGTGTGAAGCATAAGAAAGGTTCTGAGCCACACAAAGCGGCCGTAACTGGTGATACCGTTGGCGACCCATTCAAGGATACTTCTGGCCCATCAATGAATATCTTGATTAAATTGATGTCAATCGTTTCGTTAGTAATTGCTCCTTATATTGCCGTTACTTCAACCGAAACTGCAAGTGTTGAAGCAACTCCAATAGTTGAGGCTACGCTACCAGCAAGCATCAATAAAGTGCTATCGACAGGGGCAAACCTTAATTTCTTGGAAGGAGGAATCGAAGACCAAGTAATTAATTTTATTGAGTCAGATTCAGTAGCTGGAAAAGATAATTGGTTCAATTTCAAGGCTTTGAGCTTTGCATCTGGTAGTAATGTAATTGATTCAACTTCAATGAATGAAGTAAAAAATATTTCTGAAATCATGAAAGCATTCCCAGCAGTTAGCATCAAAGTTGGTGGTTATACTGATAATACTGGTGATGATGCAGCAAACTTGAAACTTTCGAGTGAGCGTGCAGCGGCAGTAAAAGCAGCCTTAGTTGCTACTGGTATCGCTGATGCTCGTTTAGAAGCAGAAGGTTATGGTGAGACAAACACTGTTGCGAGTAATGACACCGAAGAAGGTCGTGCAGCTAACCGTAGAATTGCGGTGAGTGTTAGAAAGAAGTAAAATATTATAGTGTATATGAGGAAGGCTTCGCTTTGAGTGAAGTCTTCCTTTTTTTATGACAAATTGACATTTTCCCAATCTAAATAAATATCATTGAGTGAAATTTCAACATCAACTGATTTTAGCTCAATGATATCTTCGAGTTTAGTATAAGTACGATATTGCCAAAAGACAGCATTTTCGGGTTTGAAAAATACTTCGACTGAAATTTCATTCTGCGAGACAAGCACATATTCTCTAAAAGAAGTAATTGTTTGATAGGCTTGAAATTTACCTTGTCGGTCATATAATGCAGTTGAATCGGATAATAGCTTACTTGTTTTAAAGAACAAATATAATGTTTTTTAGTAAATGGCTCTTGTGGGTAAAATAAAAAACATCGACTACCCAATACTTGATAGCCGATGAAAGAACATTCTTCCGTTCCCTCAAAGTATCCCTTTTCGGGGATTCTGAGGCATTGGACTGTGTTTTTGGGTGAATATTTTTTATCCCTTTTTCTACAAGACCCTCACCCTCAGAGATTAGGTATGCCCGACGCCTACGTGCCTTCGGGAGATTCTGAGGGAACATAAATATTATTTCTGCACTTTAATATCTATCGTTACAGTATAAGTATCTACTTTTTTATTAGCATTAGTCAGGCGAAATAAGCCAATTTTTCCTTCTTTATTTTTGAATACATAAATGCGGTCATCGTTCAAGTTTCCTTTGCTATCAACCATTGTTAGCTCGCTACCAGAAAGGCTGATATATTCTTTGTTAATGATTGTGTTAAGGTCTGTTACGGTGTTTATTTTATCCCACCAAGTAGTAGGCGGATAATTAGTCTTTGAAAGGTAATCCAATTTAGTACCCTTATAAAAAGTCCAATTTTGATTGCTCAATACTGTTGGAAAGCTACCCCAATAGAGGTTATGTTGAAGTAATCCTGCTGGCGAAAAGAAAATAATATCTTCAGAACCGCTACCTATTTTATCTTTGTCAGAGTAAAGGCTTAGAATCAAATCAATTTCCGCAGAATTTGCCGCACCGTCCGAAAATTTAAATACTTTTCCACTGGCGAGATTTAATAAAATAGTTTGGTCCAAATCGGTATAAGACTTTCCTGTTTTGCCTGTCAGAACGATTCCT
>JBKBSS010000457.1:0-589 GCA_046291385.1 Emticicia sp.
TTTACTTTTAAATCATACTGACCAGCCGTGCTTGTTGTAGCAAATGGTTGGTTCAAGATAATTTGGAGAATTTCTGAAGGAAAATATTCCTTCAAACCTTTTCCATTGATAGAAACTTCACCATTTCCCGCTTTCATGTAGATACGGGCTACGGCTGTTTTTCTTCTACCTACTGCGTTGATAACTTGCATTTGTATATAGAAATTTGAAAATATTCTGAATAAATAAAGAAATGTTTTCAGTTGATAAGTCGAGAGTTGCTTGTAAAGAAGTTATTTAAAATAACTCAGAACTCAGAACTCAAAACTCAGAACTGTATTATAACTCAATCGTTTTTGGCGTTTGAGCTGCGTGTGGGTGTTCTGCTCCTACGTAAACATACAAGTTTGTATATAAACGACGACCTAAAATACCCTTTGGTAACATACCTTTTACGGCCATTTCTACCACACGACGACCATCTTTTGCCATTAACTCACGTGGAGTAGCAAAACGTTGTCCACCTGGGTGTCCTGTATGACGGATATAAACTTTATCAGTCATTTTCTTTCCTGTCAAACGTATTTTTTCTGCATTGATAACAATTACG
>JBKBSS010000458.1:0-577 GCA_046291385.1 Emticicia sp.
ATGATATTTCTAAAGATATTGAAACGCACCTCAACCACGCAAAATTTATCAAAGCCTTGGGTGGAAACTCTTTGCAGATAACCAATACTTCTCGTCCAAAAGACCGACTGCCGACAACCGAAGAATTGAAAAAATACGCCAAAAACATGAGCGAAGTAGCAAAAGTGGTAAAAGGCGAAACGGGTATTCAGCCAGCGTACCACAACCACATGAATCAGCTCGGCGAAACCCCCGAAGAAGTTGACCTCATTTTCAACGAAATGAACCACGATTATATTTTGGCTTTACTTGATGTAGCTCATTATACACAAGGCGGAGGAAATGCAGCCGAAGCAGTGCTAAAATACAAAGATATTTTATACGCAACCCACATCAAAGACACAAAGGCAATCGAAAGTAAATCGGGTTATCAGTTTGTAGAATTGGGGCAGGGACGAGTAGATTTTCCTGCAATTTTTGCCAATTTAGATAAAATCAAATTTAAAGGCTGGAATATCATCGAGCTTGATTCGGTGCCAGTAAAAGGCCGCACCGCCCTCGAATGTGGACAAACCAGCAAAAAATACTTAGAGTCGAT
>JBKBSS010000459.1:0-577 GCA_046291385.1 Emticicia sp.
AGAATCAGGAAAACGCCAAATCGAAATGCCTTGGTCAAGGTAGCTGCACAGAATTCTGAACAACAACGGATGCACCAGTAAATCAAGGTCGATGTAGTATTTTTTCTTCCAATTGGAGCGAAGTTGGCCGATTCTTGGTGAAATAGACTCATCGTATTTGCCATAAATAGCTTTTGCTTTCCACTCTTCTATATTTGTTTTACCTTTTCTTTCGGCAATTGCTCGTTCTAAAACGTCGTGATTTATTTGCTCACTTGAGTAAAGCGAACGGTATTCTTCCAGCGAAAGAGAAACTTTGTAGCCAAATATTTTTGATGCTCTACGAATTGCGTCATAGAATTTTTGGTCTTGAAAAGCGTGGAGCGTATTGTGATGAACAAAGTCTTTGAGCGGAGCTTGTGCTGGCAAAAAGTGCTTGAGTTCATGCAAAAGCTCGTGTTCATCGAATCCATAAGATTCGTTTGAATGGTTCTTTTTCATGAAGTTTTTAATGATTTTATAAGAAACTAAGACAAGCTCGAAATGCAGTTTTGTTTCTGAAAGATAGTGAAAATCAGGTTAAACAATACCCAGAAAC
>JBKBSS010000460.1:0-567 GCA_046291385.1 Emticicia sp.
TTTTTTAAACGTTTACGTTTGGTAGAAGATTCACCCGTGATGTATGAACATACGTATATACCGAACGAAAATCTGCCAAATTTTATCGAAGAACCATTGCTTGAAGGCTCGCTTTTCCGAACTTTGCTAATCAGATACCAAATAGATGTGCAGAGCATGACGCAAGAAGTGCGAGCCATTGCGGCCGATAAAGAAACAGCAAGTTTGCTAAAAATTAAATCAAAATCACCAGTTTTGCATCTGTTAAGAAAATACAAAACCTCAATTGATGGTTTTTTTCTTTACAGTTCTATATATTGCAACACAGAACGATTTGCCATAAGTAGTTTTAACTAATACCCCCTTCCCCTAAAGGGGCGTACTATAATATCTATTCACTAAAAAAAGCTCCCCTTTAGGGGCGGGGGGTGTCTTACCATGAAAAAAATCAAAGTTGCCGTTGTTGGCACAGGTTTTATCGGGCCAGCTCATATTGAAGCCCTCCGTCGTTTACCAAATATTGAAGTTTTAGGACTTTGTGAAGCAAACATTGATTTAGCCAAGGATAAAGCAGCTTCTTTGGGTATC
>JBKBSS010000461.1:0-566 GCA_046291385.1 Emticicia sp.
GTACAACTTTTACATTTGCCCAATCAACATCCAATTCCTCGGCCACAATTATCGGGAAAGCAGTTTTGATGCCTTGTCCGATTTCGGGATTTGGTGAGAAAATTGTTACAATTCCGTCAGTTTGGATAGATAAAAAGGCATTAAAAGCAGTATTTCCTGCCTCGCTTGCTACGACTTCGGCCGCCAAAGCTTCTTGTCCAAACCAATTGAAACCCAATATTAAGCCCCCAGCACTCAGTGCGGTTGACTTTAAAAAATCTCGTCGGCTATTATTTTTTGTCATTGTTTCTATTTTTTAAACTTATTTAAAACCAACGCTGGCAGGGTTTTGAACCCTGCCAGCGTTCAAAGGTTCAAAATATTTATTATTAAAAATTACATTTTCGTTGCCGCCAACTGAACCGCTTCTTTGATTCGGTGGTAAGTTCCGCAACGACAAATATTACTCGACATCGCCGCTTCAATTTCTTCCAAACTTGGTTTTGCATTCTTTTTCAAGAAAGCCGCCGCCGTCATCATCTGTCCAGTCTGGCAATAGCCACATTGTGGTACGTCAATAGCATCCC
>JBKBSS010000462.1:0-560 GCA_046291385.1 Emticicia sp.
AATACAAAGAGCTGGAAGCAAAGGGGAAAATTTTTAGATAATTCAAATTAAATAGTATTTATTCAACTCCATTTTAAACAAATGAAAAAAACAATTCTTTCTCTTTTTACATCGTGCTTTTTGCTTATTCAAACAGCCGATGCACAATTACAAACGGGTGAAAATGTGGGCGTTACGACAACCGATGCAGGTAAAGTGCGTGGCTACATCAACAACGGAATCGTTACCTACAAAGGCATTCCGTATGCCGAGGCCAAGCGTTTTGAGTCTCCACAAAAACCAAAACCGTGGTCAAATGTGCGTAGTTCGTTTAGTTATGGCCCCGTTGCTCCTTTGATGGACCCAACGACGAGTATTCAGGATGAAAGTGAATTTGTTTTCGACCACAGTTGGGGCTTTACGAATGAAGACTGTATGCGTATCAACGTCTGGACACCTGGCATCAACGACGGCAAAAAACGCCCCGTTTTGTTTTGGATTCACGGTGGCGGTTTTACGGCTGGTTCTTCACAAGAATTGCCTTCGTATGATGGCGAGAATTTGGCTAAAAAAGGCGATGT
>JBKBSS010000463.1:0-559 GCA_046291385.1 Emticicia sp.
CGCCTTATCCTTGCGAATACGGCTACGCTCGTGAATCTATGGAAATGACGCACCGTTGGCTAAAACGTTGTTGCGAACATTTCGACCGAACCGAACCTAAGTATGGTTACAGCCAAACGCTTTTCCCGATTGTGCAAGGAAGTGTCTATAAAGATTTAAGAGTAAAATCTGCGGAGGTAATCGCCAGTTTCGAGCGTGAAGGAAATGCCATCGGCGGACTTTCGGTAGGCGAACCTGCCGAAATGATGTATGAAATGACAGAAATGGTAACGGATATTTTGCCCAAAGACAAACCTCGTTATTTGATGGGCGTGGGTACTCCTGCCAATATTTTAGAGAGTATTGCTTTGGGAATTGATATGTTCGACTGCGTAATGCCTACCAGAAACGCCAGAAACGGGATGCTATTCACCACAGAAGGCACTATCAATATGAAAAATGAAAAATGGAAAGATGATTTTTCACCGATTGATACTGGACTTGATAGTTACGTAAGTAATTTTTATAGCAAAGCCTATCTTCGTCACTTATTGAAAGCAGATGAAATGTTGGGAGCAAT
>JBKBSS010000464.1:0-556 GCA_046291385.1 Emticicia sp.
CTAATTGGTAAATTCTCCTTAACAAATAAAATTTTGTGTATATGAAAAATACAATTTTCAACCCCAAAACTTTAAATAAAAAACTTGGTAATACTCAAATTTATAAGCTAATATAAGGGTAGAAATTTAAAATGCAAACAAAAAGTGTCATTTTGACACATATTTTAAAATAAAAAACAATCGGTCACGTTTACGGTAGATACTTTCCTGAAAAAAACATCTAATTTCTCAAGTTTATTTTGGCTAATTAAATACTTTTTTATTATTGAGAATTTCAAAAAACGTAGTTTATTGATTTTTGAAATATAAAAATAGTACAAAATTTTCTATTTAATCATCAACAAAACATTAAATCACCTAAATTAAGTAGAGGTACGAATTACAACCTACAACTACATAATCCAAGTCTTAGAGTTGAGGTTTTAGTAGCGTCTTTTTAAATTTCTTGCAAAACAAAATTTAAACTTTTATCAAATCGAATAAATTGATTTTTGATAAAAATTTTACGTTAAATCTAACGACTAAAATAAAATCAAAACTTACCAAGAAATAGATT
>JBKBSS010000465.1:0-553 GCA_046291385.1 Emticicia sp.
AATCAATAGATTTGAGCGTGCCATATTTTCCACCAATCCAAAATTTGTCGCCTACGGGTATAATGTCATAATAAGACGAATCCGAATAGGAGGTTCCTTGTTGTAGTACTTGAATATTTACCTTTTGGGAGTATGATACACCGCAAGTTAAAAATAGTAATAGCCCGAACGTTATTTTAGGTAAAAGTTTCAAGAGGTGGCGGCGTATAAATAGATGATTGTCCGCCGTTAGAGCGGTAAAGTTTACAAAAATAGAGACTTGCCGTGATTATACAAGTATTTTCAAATCATTTCTTATTGTGATAAAACGTGTGCAACACCATTTTTACCACTAAGAAACGCATATAACCTTAGTGTTTCTTAGTGCCTTAGTGGTAAAATGTTACTTTGCACACGTTTATTTTTTTGCAACGGAAAGTTTAAACATCTATAATTTCTCTGATTAAGATTTTATTCCCAAAGCCTCGCAAGCTCGGCGAGCGGCTTCTTGTTCGGCTTTCTTTTTATTCCATCCCCCACCCTTACTCACAGCTTCGCCATCGACCGAGACTTG
>JBKBSS010000466.1:0-552 GCA_046291385.1 Emticicia sp.
TCATTGATATTTTCAAAAACAAAAACATAGAAAACGGTTTGAAGAGCATTCTTCAAACCGTTTTTTTTATATCTGAAATCTGCATTTAAAGACTTTTTACCGTAGATTGATTGTAGAACAACTTTCTAAGTTGTTTCTTGCGACAGACGGAACAACTTAAAAAGTTGTTCTACAATATCGGCCATACTTAAAAATTAATTATCAACAAAATATAGAAAACGGTTTGGAGAATATGCTTCAAACCGTTTTTTTATGTTTGAAATCTACACATAATTCTCATTCATCTTTATATTATTAAGTTTTTTATGCGAAAAACCACAAAAAGTTTCAGCATAAATTTTTTAAAAGTATTTTGCAGAAATTAATGAAAACTACATGGGCAAAAACTACAAATGGTGGGTTGTATTTATGTTATGGTTCGTATGTTTTTTCAACTACGCCGACCGCCAAGCTATCTTTTCAGTATTTCCATTACTGAAACAAGAAATGGGTTTGAGCGATATTCAGCTCGGCATCGTTGGAGCAGCATTTATGTGGGTTTATGCTGGTTTT
>JBKBSS010000046.1:0-14020 GCA_046291385.1 Emticicia sp.
TTCCGCATACTTTGATGGGAATTTCGACGGCTGATGTTATTGAAGATACTTTCGGTGGAAAATTTGGGCCATTTGAAGGACAATTATTCGTTGGCGACCAAGGACACAGCAAAATCATGCGTGTGTATTTAGAAAAAGTTGACGGTAAATATCAAGGCATTTGTTTTCCGTTCAGAGAAGGTTTTCAGTCGGGTATTTTGCGTATGCGTTGGGGACTTGACGCTTCGATGTTTGTGGGCATGACAAGCCGTGGTTGGTCTTCGACTGGTAAAGATGAGTTTGGTTTACAACGCTTAGAATGGACTGGTAAAACGCCGTTCGAGATGAAAACCGTAAAATCAATGTCAGATGGTTTCTTGATTGAATTTACGCAACCCGTGAATAAAGAAACGGCTAAAGCACTCGAATCTTACAAAATTAATAGCTTTACTTATAAATATCACCACAATTACGGCAGTCCGATTATCAATGCTAAAGCCTTGAAAATCAAAGGAATACAAGTAGCAGAAGATGGTATGAGCGTGCGTTTGGCGATTGATTCTCTACGATTAGGTTATATTCACGAACTAAGACTCGAAGGACTCAAAAATGCCGATGACCGCCCACTTTTACACGCATTTGGCTATTACACGCTCAATAATATCAATACTTCGGCCGCACCGCTTGACTTGACTAAATATGCAGTAGTTGAGAAAAAAGCCGAAGCAATGGCACACGAAGGACATAACATGTCGGGAATGTCGAAAACTGCAAATGTGGTTTCGGCCAAAAGAGTCAACGAAATGCCAGCCGATTGGGGTGGGAAAGTTGACCAAACGCTTTCGGTAGGAACAAAGCCAGGTTTAAAATACGATGTAGTGAAATTTCAAGTAAAAGCAGGTAGCAAAATTCGTTTGATTTTCAATAACAACGATGATATGCTACATAACTTAGTTATTGTAAAACCTAAAACCGTAGCGAGAGTAGGTGAAGCAGCATTCAAAATGGACCTTGATGGCGAAGCAAAAGCTTATGTTCCTGACTTGGAAGAAGTTCTTTTCCATACAGGTTTGATGCAACCCGAAAGCCAAGAAACAATCTATTTTATAGCACCAAGCACCCCAGGCGATTATACTTTTGTGTGTACTTACCCAGGACATTATACATTGATGCAAGGAATAATTAAGGTAGTGAAGTAGTTTTTGCTTAGATTTGATAACTTTGCGAATCTTCGCACCGTTAAAAGTTGTCAAATCTAACTAATTAAATATGCCTCAAACAATCTCCGAATTTGGAATCATTAAAAAAGCAAGCGATTATGACTTGATTGATGATACATTTTCGGAGATTTTTGTTTCTGACCAAACTTTTCAGCACCTAAAAAACATTGCTTTTTCGGGAGTTAATGATTTAGTTTTAAACTACTTAACCAAAAAAGGCAAAGAGCAAATCCGACTCAAAAACTACGTTGGTTTGCTTCAAACTCCCGATGGAAAGCAGATTGAGATTTTGCCAAAATCAACCGCAAATTCACCGAAAGAAGCACGGAAAATGCTCTTGAAAATGCTGAGAGTTTTGCCTAATTCTCCTTATCAATCTTTATCAAATTCATATCTCGAAACTTCACATTTACCACTTTTTGAGATTTTTGTAAATGTATTTTTAGATGAACTCGAAAAACTACTTTCACAAGGTTTAGGACGAAATTTTGAACGACAAGAAGCAAACGAGACTTTTGTAAAAGGTAAAATTTTAATTGCCGAAAATCTCCGTCAAAATCCAATCCGAAAAGAGCGTTTCTTCATAGCTTTTGATGAATTTACGGCCGATATTCCACCAAATAGAGTTTTAAAATATTGTTTACAAATACTTTATAAACAAGGTTTTAGCCACCGAACCCAACACCGAATCAATCAGAATATCGGAATTTTTAAAGAAGTAAGCTCAAGCAAAAACATCGAGCAAGATTTAGCCCAATCTTTTCATAAAAACCTGTTTTTTGTTCGTTACGAAAAACTGCTTCATTGGGCAAATATTTTCATCAATGGGCAATCGTTTTTGCCGTTTTCGGGGCAGTATTTACAACTGGGTTTACTATTCCCGATGGAAGTTTTGTTTGAAAATTACGTTGGAAAATTCTTTAAGAAATATTTTGCCGAAAATTACGAAGTAAAACTTCAAGACAAAGCCAAGTTCTTGATCGACAGCCATTTAGATAAATCAAAATTCAGGTTAATCCCCGATATTGTACTGAGAAATGAAACAAAAACCTTTGTTTTTGATACAAAGTGGAAATTGATTGATGCCGCAAAACCTCGACAAAATTATGGCATTGAGCAATCGGATTTATACCAAATGTATGCTTACGGCAAAAAATATAATGCTCAACAACTTTTCTTGATTTATCCAGCCAACGAAAACTTCCAAAAACCACTCCAAGTATTTGATTATGAGGCCAATATGAGTTTACAAATCATCCCTTTTGACCTGACTCAAAACCTACAAAATCTGAAAGAAGACGGGTTCGTCCAGACCTTACAGGTTTGATGAGAATAGATTGATAATTGGCTAAAATTAACGTAAGTTGTATCCAGTAAAAGTCATCGTGAAATTTGAACGCTGATGACGCTGATTTTTACAGATTTACACTAATTTTTAGATAAAATTTTGTTTTTATCAGTGAAAATCAGTCAAATCTGCGTCATCTGTGTTCCATTTTTTAAGGTTACAACTTAAATTAAAATTATTATCTTGCATCATCTTATTCAACCCTCCTTAAAAAATGCCAATTTTACTCACTTTTTTTGCTATTCTGGCACTTGTGCTGTTGGTAGCCTATGTAAAACTTGATACTTTCGTTTCGTTTATTTTAATTGCCATCGGACTGGGAATCGCCACAGGAATGGATGTCACGGCCATTGGAAAAGCCATTCAGTCGGGAATCGGTGGCACACTCGGCGACTTAATTCTCATTATTGGCTTTGGAGCAATGCTCGGAAAACTTGTAGCCGAAAGCGGTGCTGCTCAACGCATTACTGATGCTCTCATCAATCTTTTCGGTGAAAAATATCTCCAATGGGGTTTGGCTTTGGCAGGTTTTATTATCGGTATTCCGTTGTTTTATAATGCAGGTTTTATTATCGTCGTACCGCTCATTTTTTCGATTGCGGCTTCGGCAAAATTACCTCTTCTTTATGTCGGAATGCCCATGCTAACGGCACTTTCAACCGCTCACGGATATTTGCCACCGCATCCATCACCAGCCGCCATTGCTTCGCAACTGAAAGCCGATGTTGGGCAAACGCTTATTTATGGAATCATCATTGCAATTCCTGCCATTGCAATCGCTGGCGTACTTTTTGGACGAACTTTAAAGCAATACAAACCACAAATTGACGGCAATTTGTTTGCTATCAAAGACATTCCGAAAGATAAACAACCGAGTTTAGCGGTGAGTTTGTTAGTTGCTTTGATGCCTGTTTTCTTGCTGACAATTACTTCGGCTGTCAAGAAGTATGCTCCTGATAGTGAGGTACTTAAACTAATTTCTGAGCCGTATATTGGAATGCTTCTTTCGCTTCTACTGGCCGTTTATTTATTGGGTGTTCGTCAAGGAAATAGTATTCAAGCCGTAAGTAAACAACTCGAAGAAGCCTTCAAAAGTAGTGCAGGAATTTTATTGATTATTGCGGGTGCGGGTGCGTTGAAACAGATTTTGAAAGATAGCGGCACAAGCGATTATATCGGCCTACAATTACAAGGATTTGATGTAAATCCACTAATTTTGGGCTGGGCGATTGCGGGGGTTTTGCGTATTTGCGTAGGCTCGGCAACCATTGCTGGCCTGACAGCCGTAGGAATTTTAGCTCCACTAATTCAGCAACAAACGGGCGTAAAACCCGAATTGATGGTGCTTTCTATCGGTGCAGGAAGTTTGATGTTTTCACACTTAAACGATGGCGGATTTTGGCTTTTTAAAGAATATTTCAATTTATCAATAAAAGACACCCTCAAAACTTGGACGGTCATGGAAACCCTCGTTTCTATCATTGGTCTGATTGGGGTCTTGATTTTAAATTTATTTGTGTAACGCAACAAAACTATGACAGCAGAAGAAAATTTCGCAAAACTCGGTCTTGAATTACCACCAGCACCATCGCCGATGGGTGTTTATAAGCCTTGCTTAATCGTTGATAATTTTATTTATGTTTCAGGACACGGCCCTGTGCAGATGGATGGCTCACGCATCATCGGTCGCATTGGTGCCGATATGGATATTGAAGCAGGAAAATTGGCGGCTCAGCAGGTTGGTTTGACGATTCTCGCAACATTAAAAGCAAATTTAGGAAGCCTCGACCGCATCAAGCGTGTAATAAAAGTGTTGGGAATGGTCAATTGTACGGCAGATTTTGAGCGTCATCCTTACGTGATTAATGGTTGTAGCGAACTTTTTGCCAGTGTTTGGGGAACTGAAAACGGCATCGGTGTTCGTTCGGCAGTTGGTTTTGGTTCGCTTCCCGAAAATATTCCAGTGGAAATTGAAGTTATGTTTGAGTTGGAGTAAAATGGTTTAGTCTCACCCGTTTTTAATAATGAAATGAAAAACTATATTCCACTCGCTTTAATTTACTCAAGACTTTTTATCGGATTGATAATAATTGGTTTAAGCCTAAAGCAAATTGATAACTATAAATACATTGCAATTATTCTTTTAACAATAGGGCTATTGACAGATATTTTTGATGGTATTATTGCAAGACATCTTAAAATTTCAACGCAAAAATTAAGACGTTTAGACTCTAATATCGACCAAATATTTTTCCTGTCAGTTATCGCTGCGACATATATACAATGTCCAGAATTTTTTAAATCAAATACTACCAAACTGATAATACTTTCAGGATTTGAAGGTTTGACTTACATTATTTGCTTTTTAAAATTCAAAAAGGAGATTGCAACTCATACAATTGGAGCAAAAATATGGACACTATTTCTATTTGCGACACTAATTGAGATTATATTAAGGTGCCAATCAAACATAATATTCGATTTCTGCTTTTGGATTGGATTAGTTACTCGAACTGAAATCATTTTAATTATTTTGATTTTAAAGCAGTGGACGAATGACGTGCCGACATTTTATCATTCATTACAACTTAGACAAGGGAAGAAAATTAAAAGACACAAGTTTTTTAATGGTTAATTTTATAAATTTACCTTAGTTTTACTTGGTTTTTTTACAAAAAACAGGTCATAAAATGCTAAAAATCAACAAAGTACACCATATAGCCATTATTGCGTCTGACTATCAAAAATCAAAGCATTTTTATACCGAAATACTTGGTTTACAGATAATCAGAGAAGTTTATCGTGAAGCACGAGATTCGTATAAACTTGATTTGGCAATCGGAGAAAATTATGTAATCGAACTTTTTTCTTTTCCGAATCCGCCTGCTCGTCCGTCTCGCCCAGAATCTTGTGGACTCCGACATTTAGCTTTTGAAGTCGAAAACGTGGCCGAAGCAAAGCAGAATCTCGAAGCAAAAGGAATTGAAGTAGAAGACATCAGAATTGATGAATTTACAGGCAAAAAATTCACCTTTTTCGCTGACCCAGACGATTTACCGATAGAATTTTACGAACAATAATATTAATTTTGAATGAGTGAATGATAGAATGAGCGAATAACTGTCAAAACATTCTATCATTCACTCATTCTATCATTCAAAATTAGAAATGTGGTATAACATCAACAACGTCAACGAATTAGATTCTCCTTCGCTACTCATTTATAAAGACCGAGTACAGAAAAATATTGAATTGATGATTTCGATTGCGGGTTCGGCGGAGCGACTTTTTACGCACGTAAAGACCAACAAAATGCCCGAAATCGTCAAGATTATGCTTGCTGCGGGCATCACGAAATTCAAGTGTGCCACCATTGCCGAAGCCGAGATGGTAGCAATAGCTGGCGGAAAATACGCCTTGATTTCGCACCAGTTAGTTGGCCCAAAAATCGAGCGTTTGGTTAGGCTTCGTCAGCAATACCCCGATGTTTTCTTTGCGTCGCTCATTGATTCTACCGACATTGCTGATGCCCACAACGAAATTTTCGCTAAAAATAACCTCATTTCCGATGTTTTTTTAGACGTAAACAACGGAATGAACAGGTCTGGGCATGAGTTAAACGACCAAATTTTAGATTTATACAAAAAACTAAGCAACTCTTCTCACCTAAAAATACACGGCCTACACGTTTACGATGGACATTTACGAGCGAGTGATTTCAACGAACGAAAAAAAGAGTGCGATGCAGGTTTTGTTGATGTAAAACATTTTCTCGAAGCCATCCAAGCGGCAGATTTACCAAAACCAATCGTGATTGCAGGAGGCACGCCAGCGTTTACGTCTCATGCGTTGCGTGAAGAAACTTATTGCAGCCCAGGCACATGCGTTTTGTGGGATTGGGGATACGGCGATAAACTTTCCGAACAAAATTTTGAGTACGCAGCATTGATTCTTACTCGTGTTATTTCAAAGCCCAAACAAGGAATTATTACGGTCGATATGGGGCATAAAGCCGTTGCGGCCGAAAACCCAATTGACAAACGTATTAGGTTTCTGAATTTAGAAAATTATGAGCTTCTTGGGCAAAGCGAAGAACACGGAGTTATTGCCGTAAATGACTGGGATTCTATCAAAGTTGGTGATGCACTTTATGGCGTTCCGTACCACGTTTGTCCAACTGTAAACCTCTACGATGAGGCATATATCGTTGAAAATGAGGAAGTTAAAGAGACATGGCAGGTTTTGGGTAGAAAACGAAAGATTAATATTTAATCAGTATTTTCGGTAAAACACGAAGTAAAAAACTTTTAATCTTTGATAGTGTTTGTTTTACTTAAAAAAGCAAGTAAAACATTTGGAAAAGACAAGTTTTTATTTAAAATTTACTAAACATTCATGTATTTTAACAACTCCCATAATCAACAAAAATTATGAGTAAATTAGCAGAAGCAATTGAAACTTACGTTGCTCAATCAAACGAACTTAACTTAGGTCTTAGCGAAGAACTTATTACAGCGGTAGCAAAAGGCCTTGGGCCATCCATCTACAACGCTGACTCTTCAAAAGTTTCGGGAACTGACTCTGATGAATTAGCTCGTGTAAAAACGAATTATTTGATTGGTAAATTAGGTTTGACCGATGGTCCAGAACTTGATTTGGCAATTGCTGAAGTAATAGAGCAAATGGGTTCATCTAATCGTAGTAAATACCGTGCAAATGTGTACGCTTTGCTTTGCAAAAAATTTGGTAAAGAAGATGTTTATGCTTAATAAATAAAGGTTTATACCGAAGCGACACGAAGATAATTTGTGTCGCTTTTTTTATGTTTAAACAAAAATCATACTACCGATTCCGAATAACATAATCATTTTACAGACTTTACTCAAAAACGTAAAATCACGGCGTTTATCGGCCCAATAAAGTTTATAGACAAACCACGAAAATGGAAAAACGCCTAAGCCAAAAAGTGTGATAAGGTATTGATTATGAAGCGAATACGCCATAATCATCAGAATCATCACGAACGAAAGTATGAAAATATAAAGCAGAATTTTAGTTTGTCTGATTCCCCAAATAATCGGTAGCGTTCGGCAGCCGTAGCGAGCATCGCCTCTGATGTCTTCCATGTCTTTGATTATTTCCCGAATCAACGAAATAGAAAAAGCAAACAAAGCATAAATATTGACCAAAGCCACATTTTTTTGGTAATAAACACCCAAAATTACAAGCGAAAAAGCAGTCAGAAATGCCACTAAAAAATTGCCAATAAAAGCCTTTCTTTTGAATCTTTCAGAATAAAACCAAAGAGCCGAAATAGCCAGAAAATTAATTAAAAAAACCTTCAAACTCAAGAAAAAACCAATTGCCAAACCCACAAAATTGAGTATTTGATGAATCAAAATAGCACGGCGGCGTCTGATGATTTTACCAATAATCACTTCTTGGGGTTTATTGACCAAATCAATTTTTATATCAAAATAATCATTGATGATATAGCCCGCAGAGGCAATACTGACCGTAGCAAGTACGAGTAGAAACTGCTTAAAATCAAGCAGATAATCGAGCCAATTTTCTTTGGGGCCAATCAAGAAAATCCTAACCATGTATTGACTCAATACCACAATCAAGATATTTCGTGACCTTATCAGTCGAAAAAAGGCATTAAGGGTTGCTAAAGGCTTGGAGTTCATCGTAACCAAAACTACAAAATTTTTGGGGCAATTGCAAGTTATGTTTTCCTAACACTGCCCGACTAATACCTGTTTAAAAATCTACTTTCTGTAAATTCACAAATCCTTAATCTGATTTTGAGACTTTTTCTATTTTTTTTTGTTGTACTATAAATAGCGGATTTTTCATCTGAAAAGCTATTAGCTATTGGCTGTTAGCTTTTAGCTTCATTAAACGATTTTAGATTGAATTTGTGTCTGCAAAAGTAACACGAAGCAACTTGCTTTTCAAGCTAATAGCTAAAGACTAACTGCTAAAAGCACTATAAAAATCTTTCAAAAAAGTACATAAACCGCATCTATGAAAATCGGAATTGTTTGTTATCCTACCTTTGGCGGAAGTGGCGTTGTGGCGACCGAACTCGGTAAAGGTCTCGCAAAAAAAGGTCATCAAGTACATTTTATTACTTATACCCAACCTGCTCGTCTGGATTTTTTCAACGAAAATATCTTTTATCACGAAGTAAATATAGCCAGCTATCCGTTGTTTCAATATCCGCCTTACGAGTCGGCTTTGGCAGGGAAAATGGTCGATGTGGTTAAGTACGAAAAGCTTGATTTATTGCACGTTCACTACGCAATTCCGCACGCAACTTCGGCTTTTTTGGCCAAACAAATCCTGAAATGTCATGGTATAAATATCCCCGTAATCACGACTTTGCACGGTACAGATATTACAATTGTTGGCAAAGATGCTTCGCTTGCTCCCGTAGTAACTTTTAGTATCAACGAATCGGATGGCGTAACGACTGTTTCGGAAGATTTGCGAAAAGATACTTACGAAGCATTTGAGATAAGAAAAGAAATCGAAGTGATTCCGAACTTTGTTGACTTGGAACGTTTCAAAAAACAACCCAAAGAACACTTCAAACGCATCATTTGTCCGAACGACGAAAAGCTCTTGGTGCATACCTCAAACTTCCGAAAAGTAAAGCGTATCGAAGATATTATTCAAGTTTTTGCGAAGCTGAAAAAACAAATTCCGAGTAAATTGCTCCTCGTTGGCGATGGCCCAGAGCGTGGCCCAATGGAACAACTCAGCCGTGATATGAATTTGGGCGAAGATGTTCGTTTCGTAGGAAAACTGGATGCTATCGAAGAGGTTTTATCAGTAGCCGATTTGTTTTTGATGCCTTCCGAAAAAGAAAGTTTTGGTTTGGCGGCTCTCGAAGCAATGGCCTGCGAAGTACCCGTTATTTCATCAAATACTGGTGGTTTGCCCGAACTAAATGTGCAAGGTGTAACAGGTTTTTTAAGCAATGTAGGCGATGTAGATGATATGGTAAAAAACGCAATTTATATTTTACAAGACGAAAATTTGCCAACTTTCAAGGCAAATGCTTTGGCTCGTGCCTTAGAATTTGATATTACGAATATCGTTCCGATGTACGAACGTCATTACGAAAAGGTTTTGCAAGGAATGAAGGTGAGTTGAAGATTGAGCAGTTCTCAGTGGCCAGTTTGAAATATAGTTGATAAGTGAAAAGTCCTCACATGACCGAAATCGTGTGAGGACTTTTTTTGTAATTGTAAACTGCCCACTGAAAACTGCCTACTGGAAACTCTTACAAAGCCGCTACCGTACGCTCCACAAACTTAGTCAAGTCAGCACCTGTTAGCATTCCTTGTGCCAATAATCCTAAATCGTATAGTTGCTTCGTTAGTGCTTTTTGAGCATCTGTATCTTCAGTTTTAAGCAATTTAGCAATCAAAGTGTGGTTTGAATTAATGACCACATTATTCGGCATTGGCATTGAGCCAAACATATCGCCTTGCCCGCTGATGCGTTGCATATCTTTCCAACGACGCATAAATTCTGGCTGAACAATGCTCACAGGAACTTCATCAGTCGACAAAGATTCCAGTTGAATCGTATTTGCACCTACCACTTCTTTAAATAATTCTTCTACCTTTTTCTTCTCATCATCGCTCAATACACTTTCGAGGTTCAGCCCTTTATCAATCAACTTGTCGATACTGTCAGAGTCAACACGCTTGAAAGTTGTTTTCTCCAATTTCGACTCTAAAGTATTGATAAAGTGAGAATCCAACGGCGAATCCATCACCAAAACATCGTATTCACGTTTTTTGGCCGAAGTAATAAAAGCATCTTGCTGGTTTACATCACTGGCGTACAAGAATACCACACTTTCATCTTTATTTGTCTGAACCGCTTGAACTTTTTCACGGTATTCATCAATCGTAAAGTGCTTATTATCAACATTTTTTAACAAGATAAATTCTTTTGCACGGTCATAAAATTTGTCATCCGATACGATTCCGTATTTCACGAATACGCCCACACTTTCCCATTTTTCTTCAAAACCTGTGCGGTCGTTACGGAAGATTTCTTGTAATTTATCGGCAACTTTTTTCGTAATGTGCGAATTGATTTTCTTCACATTTCCATCAGCTTGCAAATAACTACGAGAAACGTTTAATGGAATATCTGGCGAATCAATCACCCCGTGAAGCATCTGCAAAAATTCTGGTACAACGTCTTTCACATCGTCAGTAATGAAAACCTGACGGCTGTATAATTGTACTTTATCACGATTAAGCTGGAAATCTTTCTTCATTTTCGGGAAGTATAAAACACCCGTCAAGTTGAATGGATAATCAACGTTGAGGTGAATCCAGAAAAGTGGTTCTTCGCCAAATGGATATAATTCTTTGTAGAAAGCCTTGTAGTCTTCGTCGGTTAATTCTGACGGCGATTTTGTCCAAACCGGATTTGGATTATTGATAACTTTGCCATCGAATTCGATTTCAATTGGCAAGAATTTAGCGTATTTTTCAAGAATTCCGCTGATTCTGAAATTATCTAAAAATTCTTCCGAATCGGCCGCTACGTGCAGAATGATGTCAGTTCCACGTGCTGTTTTTTCAGCTTCGGTGATTTCAAACTCGGTGCTACCGTCGCAAATCCAACGAGCAGGAGCATCATCACGGAACGATTTTGAGATAATTTCTACGTTTTCCGACACCATAAATGCCGAGTAAAAACCTAAACCAAACTGACCGATGATTTGATTTGTATCGGGTGTGTCTTTGTATTTTTCTAAGAATTCCTTCGCTCCCGAAAATGCAATTTGGTTGATATATTTCTTGATGTCTTCGGCACTCAAACCAATTCCTTTATCAGAAATCGTAATGGTTTTTGCCTCTTTATCCACCGAAATTTTGATGGTTAAATCGCCCAAATCGCCTTCAAATTCGCCCATTGAAGCCAATTTTTTCAGTTTTTGCGTGGCATCAACCGCATTTGAAACCAACTCACGCAAGAAAATTTCGTGGTCAGAGTAAAGAAACTTTTTAATGATTGGAAAAATATTTTCCGTGTTAATCGAAATTGTACCTTTTTCAGCTACCATAATTTATTGACAATTTTTACATTAAAACAAGTCTTAAAGGCTACAAAAGCCTGCGAAACCTATCTCATCAAAGGGTGTTCCAAAGCACTATAAACTGACAGATTGTCAGTTTATAAAAAATTATTACCTCACGGATATACTAATTCTGCCTAAAATGATGTTTATTCGGGTAATTAGTTTTATTAAAATCAACCACAAAAAACAACCGTGAAAAAAATTCTTATCATTTGTTCATTTCTTGCTATTGTTTCAGAATCTTTTGCACAAGCCGAGTACCACACACCGTTCAGGTGGGATATTGGTATGCACTACGCCCGCCCGAAAAACTACGGTTTTGGCTTGGGAATTTATACCGAACCCAAATATTTGGTAAACGATAATTTATCGGTAGGCATACGTTTAGAAGGTACTGTTTTGGGTCGTTTACAAGTAAATTCGGCCTCCGATAACGGTGGCTCATTGGGCTGGGTAAGCTCACTTTTGGCTATTTCAGATTATCATATTGGCGAAGGTCATTTTCGCCCAACAGTTGGGCTTGGTGCTGGACTTTTCCGCCCGACGGCAGCGTCATACAATCAAGGTGAAATGTACCCCGATTTAGCTCGTGGGAGCAAATTTGGCGTTTCGCCACGCATTGGCATTGATTTATGGCATTTCAGAATTTCGGCTGACTATAATTTTATTTTCGGTCAAAGAAATCTCATTGATGGGCAACCAATCGACCTTAACCAAAATCATTTTACTATCAAAATGGGCATTTTTTTTGGTGGTGGTTTGAGACATGAATAGGCTTTTGCAGGCAAAATGTGGCACATCCTCGGAGGTGTGCCACATTTTATTTTATGATATTATAGGCATTTTTGCGAATTGATGAAGGAAATCAGTAAGAAAAATCAATAAAAAAGTTTTGGCTTTTCACTGCTCATAAAGCAATTTTTTATTCTTTATTTAGGGCTGATAATTCATCTGCTTGTTTCTCATAATTCAATCAAATATTAGCTTAACTAAATTCTCTTCGTTTCTAACTATCTGTAAATCAATGTCTTGCAGGTATTCGTTTAGTAAATCAAAAAGTGATGTTGTGCCGAGAATACATTTTTCAAAATACCAATCAAGCGATTCTTCGGCCACTTCCTCACAAATGTTTGTATAATCTTGCATCGAATATCCTTTCAGTGGCGTTCCATTTTCCGAAGCTCCGAAACGCTGCCACATCAATGCCATTACATTATCAATTGAGCGAGTTTTGCCCGAAATTCTTTGAATATGCAAATCCAAAATCTGAGCCGCAATTGCTCCTTTGTGATATACCGACACTTTGCGGTCGGGAATACTTTGGCTGTAACCATCGAGCCATAAATCCCACGAAGATTCAACGAGCGATTGCGAAGCACGGTCGGAATGGTCGAAATGACGTTTATAATACGCTTCCAGTTCTTTAAAATATTGATTTTTATCGAAAACTCCCGACCGATAAAGCATCAAATCTCCGTAATAGGTCGTTACGCCCTCGGCAACGAAGCAAGTGGAGAAATAATTTTCTTTCGTATAATCGTAGGGGAGGAGTTCGGCGGGGCGAAGTTTGCAGATATTCCAAGTATGGAAAAGTTCGTGCGAGGCCAAACCGAGTAAATCAATGTAAAGTTCCGAAAAATTTTGGTTATCTGGCCCTAAAACTTGCATCGTAGAGCTACGATGCTCAACTCCGTGATAGTAGGCTACGGGCAAAATCCAAGTAATAAAATGATATGCTGTTTCGGGAAATTCTCCAAAAACTTTGATTTGTTCTTCTGTAAATTTCTTAAAATCTGCTTTAATTCTCTGTAAATATTCTCTTGAAAGATTGCCCTCAAACCAGATATTAAACTTTACTTTTTCGACCTCGTAAAAATCATGTTTTAGATTTGAACTAACGATAAAAGGCGAATCTGCCAAATGGTAGAAATCGTTAAACTTGATGTTTATTTTACCATCATCTAATTTTTGTTGGTCGTTTAGCCCCGCAATTTCCTGATTATCAGCCTTATACAATTCTAAAGCACAAGGCTCATTGATGTAACCTTCGGCATAAATACACAAGTTTACGGGGTTTACGTACAGAATGTTTTCATCAAGAAAGCTGCTTCCTGCATTGATTACGTTGGCGTAATAATTGTATTTTGCTGTGATGCTTGCTGCTCCGTTGGTTTGCACTTTCCAGCGGTCTTTTGTGATTTTTGTTGTTGTTAGTTTTTGCTCATTTTCGCCAAAAACCTCAAAATTTTGAATGTTTTTAGCAAAATTTTGCAGTTCATAACGTCCAGGTCGCCAAGCGGGTAATTGAAGTTCAATTTCATCTTTTTGAATGTTTTCGATGCTACACTCGATGTC
>JBKBSS010000467.1:0-546 GCA_046291385.1 Emticicia sp.
CGTATTTGGCCAATCTTTTTTCTGAAACCGAAGGCATCACGATTGAACACTACATAATGAATCATAAGATTGAACGAGTAAAAGAACTCATCATTTATGACGAACTAAACCTGACCGAAATTGCCGCCAAACTGCAGTATAGTAGTGTGGCCCACCTCTCCAATCAGTTTAAAAAAATAACTGGTCTTACGCCATCTTTTTTTAAATCTCTCAAAGATAAAAAGCGAAATGCCCTTGATGATGTGTGAATTATATAAAAATATCCAGCAATTATATAACACTTCTACCTTAAAACATACGCACCTTTGCTAAGTGGAAATTGTTTCACGCTTGCACCGCCAACAGCGGAAAGCTAAACTACATTACTATGCAAAGGAACTTACTTTACACGTTTACTTTTGCTTTTTTATTATCATTTATTCCTGCACAATTAAGTGCCGAAACCAATGCTCTAAGAAAAGGCAAAACTCCAAAAAACGAATCAGCCGAGGCAAAAGTTTTATTGAACCGTCTGGACGAAATAAAGGCGATGGACAAAACAACGCT
>JBKBSS010000468.1:0-544 GCA_046291385.1 Emticicia sp.
AGCTGAATCTTTCTGTATTCTTTCAATTAAATGATTATATTTGCCCAAATCAGTACCGACAATTGAAGTCTTATTCGGAATAATTGACAAATAAACTTCATCAAAACCTACTTTTTTGTAAAATTGACAGGTTTTATTAAGGTTCTCAACCATCAATTTTATTTCTTCCTCCGAAATTTTATCAAAACACGAATTTATTCCCGTAGGCTGGGCATCAATTTTATACAAAAGGTGTTTTTTATCTTTTGAAAGCATTACTTTTTCGTCAAGTCGATTAAATAATTTCCAATTTAGCCAAGCCTTCCATTCTTTAAAAGTCAAGAAAAAATCTGATGAAAAAAGTATTGATTCGTGGCGTTCGGTATTATACGGCACTTCATAATTTAGAACCTTTTCTTTCAAACTTTCTTCTTTGCTTTTCTTCAAAACAGGCTGATTTTGAGACGCTTGTAAGTTAGTAAAAGGTTTTGCAAATCGCTCTCGAAAATGCCGTTCAACCGTTTCTATAATTAAAATATTTCGTTTTGATTCATCCAGTTTTACA
>JBKBSS010000469.1:0-543 GCA_046291385.1 Emticicia sp.
GACAAACCATCAAACAATATCGTCACTCTCGAAAAAATTGCCAGCGCGTACGCCATCGGCCGTGACATCCACGTAGGCGACACCATTATTGGTATCAAAGGCCGTGTTGGTTTTGAAGCTGCGGCCCCAATGATCATTATCAAAGCGCACCACTTGCTCGAAAAACACACTTTGGGCAAATGGCAACAATACTGGAAAGAACAACTAGGCAATTGGTACGGCATGCTTTTTCACGAAGGTCAATTTCTTGATCCCGTAATGCGTAACATCGAAACTTTTCTTGAAGACACGCAAAAAACTGTCAACGGAATTGTGACCGTAACCTTGCAACCCTATCATTTTTCGCTTGACGGCATCGAGTCGGAAAACGATTTAATGAACACTGGTTTTGGTCAATACGGCGAAATGAACAATGCGTGGACCGCTGATGATGCCAAAGGATTCATCAAAATATTAGGTAACGCACAAAACATCTTTTCATCGGTAAACCAACTGACGTACGAGGATTAAACTGCTGTTTATTTGGGCGTGACCCTTCGTAAA
>JBKBSS010000470.1:0-541 GCA_046291385.1 Emticicia sp.
TGCGAAACTGTTTTTGCGTAAGCAGCGTGCAGAGCAATTTCCATCGGGTCGAAAGGAATTGGCTCGCTTGCCCACATGGCTATTTCTATTAGGTTTTTCTCGGTATCGGTTAAAGTACTTTCTGGCTCAGAAATTTTATCCGACCCCAACACAAAAACCTTTGCCAACGACATTTTATTTTCGGTAATTGTTCCTGTTTTATCGGTGCAAATAACAGTCGCACTTCCCAACGTTTCTACGGTCTTCATTTGTTTTACCACGATTCCCATTTTCATTAATCGCCATGCTCCAAGAGCCATAAAAGTCGTGAAAGCCACGGGAATTTCTTCGGGCAAAATACTCATCGCCAGCGTCAAGGCTTTGAGCAAACTATCCAAAACATCGTGCGATTTGAAGTAATTAATTCCCCACACAACCAAGAAAACAATTGCTCCAACAATGACCATTTTCTTGACAAAACTACCTATTTGCAACTCCAAAGGCGTTTCTTCTTCTTCGATACTTTCAAGGCTTTTGCCAATTTTACCCAATTTGGTTTCAT
>JBKBSS010000471.1:0-537 GCA_046291385.1 Emticicia sp.
TTGGCATTGATGCGTATAGCCAGCGTAATCACCCAGATTATGAACATTACCCATTCAAAACTCCTCGAAATATGGGTAAAAACGATTTATGGATTGCCGCAACAGCTTCAATTTTAAATCTAAAACTTATTACTACTGATGGTGATTTCGACCATTTAGATGGTTCGTTTCTTTCTTTGCAAAAGATATTACCTGCTGAAATACAACATTACCTTAAAGACTAAACTATGCAACACTTAAAAGGCTTCGGGCTGGAAAATTTTAGAGTTTATTAAAGAAAGTTTTTACTTTTGTAAATAGTGCCTGTGGTAAAGTATTGAACTGTATAGCGATACGCTATGCTTATTTGCGTTAATGTCCAACTTTTGTGACTAAAACGCTGCTGATGATATTATTTTTATTTTTTTGATTACCCCACAGGTACTTTTACTATTCTACTAAATGAATTTTAGCGAAATCGAAATACAGCAACTTAAAAATCGTTTGAAGGAAGGAAAAAATCTTGCTGATTTTGCAAATTTAATAAATTTTGTAAAT
>JBKBSS010000472.1:0-535 GCA_046291385.1 Emticicia sp.
AAATATTCAAGAAGAAATCATCGGTTAAATCATCAATGAAATAAATGCCTTCACCTGTCGATTTCATTTCTGGACCAAGTTCTTTATTTACATTAGGGAATTTATTAAATGAGAAAACTGGAATCTTGATTGCGTAACCTTTTTTCACTGGATTAAATTCAAAATCAGTTACTTTCGCTCCCAACATTACTTTCGTAGCGTAGTTTACGTAAGGCTCTTGGTAGGCTTTACAGATAAACGGCACTGTTCGAGAAGCACGAGGATTGGCCTCAATTACATAAACTTTCTCATTTTTTATCGCAAACTGAATATTGATTAAACCGACGGTATTCAAGCCTACGGCAATTTTACGAGTATATGCTTCGATTTGGGCAAGCACGGCTTCGCTCAAATCAAACGTTGGAAGCAAAGCGTAAGAGTCGCCTGAGTGAATACCCGCTGGCTCAATATGCTCCATTATTCCGATGATATAGACATTTTCACCATCGCAAATGGCATCGGCTTCGGCTTCAATGGCATTTTCAAGGAAGTGGTC
>JBKBSS010000473.1:0-527 GCA_046291385.1 Emticicia sp.
AAAAGTTTCACTCAAAATCGCCTCTGATTCATCAGAAATCTCTTTATCACGCCCAATTTCCACATCTTGGCTTTTTTCAGCAAATGCCAACGGCCCCATTTCCATTGGTGTTGCTTGGAGTGGAATCCAGACCGTTGTAGTATTACTATTTGATAATGGCCAATAAAATTGGTCGGCGTGAAAAGGCGTAATACCGCCCGAAGGCTCTTTATACAATGCTTGGTCGTGGTAAAGTCTAACGCCCGAAACGCCCATTAATTCAGTAGCGATTTTTGCCAAACGCTTCGAAAAAACAAACTCTTTTGCTTCGTCATTTTCTTCCCAAAGATTCATTACTTGCAAAAACGCTTTTTCGTAAGTCGTTCGTTCTTCCATTGGTTTGGTGAGTTTGTTTAGTTTAAAAACCAAATCGGTAATCAAATCACCGTAGTAAGAAATCACCTCGGCCGAAAGCACATTTTTGAGTTTGATATAACCATATTCTTGGTAAAAAGCGATATTCTCAGCCGAAAGCTGAAATGGCTTAT
>JBKBSS010000474.1:0-526 GCA_046291385.1 Emticicia sp.
TGATTCAGATTTTTGACAATATCGGGCGAGTAATTGCTGTGCCTGTTGATGGAGAATTTGACGCAGGAAAACACGAAGTTGTAGTTGATACAAGCGGTTTTAATAGCGGAATGTATTTTGCCCGCTTACAAAATGGACAAATTCAGCAGGTGAGACGAATGGTAAAATAATATTGTAGAGACGTTGCAGTGCAACGTCTCTTTTTTTGTCTTTTATAACATTATCCCTTTTCGTTACTAACAGATGTTGCACTGCAACGTCTCTACAAACAACTCAAAATAACTTCGCAGGCAAAACGAATTTGTTCTTCGGTAATGACCAAAGGCGGTGCGATTCGCATCGAATTATCGCAATATAAAAACCAATCGGTAATTACTCCTTTTTCTATTGCTCGGTCGATTATTGGTTTTAGCACTTCAAAACTTTCAAATTCTACGGCCAACATCAAGCCTTTTCCACGAACTTCTTTTATTTTTGGGTGAACTAACAGTTTTTTGAATAATTGAGATTTTTGTTCGATAAAACT
>JBKBSS010000475.1:0-523 GCA_046291385.1 Emticicia sp.
TTCGCCTGGGCCACCTAAATCCAGTACAAAGGTATCATGGATGTAAAGAATCTTGGTTGGGTCGTCGTAATCAACATCAATAAATGTTGGGCGAGAATAGCCGTTATCGTCTCTTGAAGAGAAATAAACCCTCAAAAAATCTTTGTGCTTAAACGCATAAGGCACTTGTGCGTGCGAACGACTATGCGATAAACTCCCATCGGGCTTGTAAACGAGTCCTTTTTTTTGCCACATTGTGGAATGAGTGAATGAGTGAATGTGTGAATGAGTGAATATTTTTCTTGCTCATTCGCCACAAAAATCTTTACAATTTTGGTTTTGCTGTAATTAGTCTTATTTCGTTTTACGATTTTTAATAGCACGCAATTTCCAATTATCAACAAAATCTTTGTTGGGAATAGGTAAATTTACATTTACAGTTGGAGCTTTTTTCGTTTTCTTGAAATCAAGTACGTAATAGCCGTTACCAAAAATCCATTGGAGTTTTACGTCTTTGATATTTTTCGGTAAATCTTGCATTGGC
>JBKBSS010000476.1:0-523 GCA_046291385.1 Emticicia sp.
CCGCTTTGCGACTATACGGTGGCAAAGACTGATTATATTTTGGAATATTCGGCGATGTTGCAACGAGATAATTTCTTTGCCGCACAATTTCACTCCGAAATCAGCGGCGACGTAGGCGAACAGATTTTCAAAAATTTCTTGGAAATTTGATGGTCAGTACGTTTCAAGAGAAAAAGTATATCTTTGTAAAAGTAATCACAAAACTTCATTGCCGTCTGCTTTAGCTGACGGATAAAAATCAGGTAAAATCAAAATTGGCTTTAGCCGAAATCACGATTACTTTTGGCTAAAGCAAGTTCGGTTTTAAATTCATAGTATCCGTCAGCTAAAGCAGACGGCAATGAAAAAAATAGCCGACTCAATCATAGAACGCCAAGAAATGATAAGGCTTGCTTATCTTTTTGAATAATTTAATTAATCTACAATACAATCTTTAGTACAGCAAAATATTGACTATAAGTCTATTAATAACCTACTATGTTTCAAATCATTCCAGCCATTGACATCATCGACGGTAAATGCG
>JBKBSS010000047.1:0-13738 GCA_046291385.1 Emticicia sp.
GGATAATAGTCCCGTACATTTCGAGGTCATTTTCTTCCCAAAAAAGCTCTTTTTTTTGTCTAATTTGATTCAAAAGCTCATGTTTTAGATTGGGGGTATCAGAGCCACTTTCATAAATTACTTTATCATCAATATCATAAATCACGATTTCTTCTTGATTCAAAGCCGTGACATTATTTTTATCCAAAAGTTTCAATAAATCGGGACTAATTTCTTTCTTATTGAAGATAATAGTAGCAGCCGTGAGTGCTTCCTGACGCAAACGAGTTTTATACTCTTTTTGTCGATGAACTTCACTCTCGAAATAGATTACCGCCGAAAAAATGAGCAATAAAATAGAAAAAATGCCCAAAAACAGCACCGCCATTCGTGTACGAATCGTCATTTATTTTTTAGCATATAGCCCATGCCTACAATCGTATGAATGAGCTTATTTGAAAACCCTTTATCAATTTTATTACGCAGATAATTGACATAAACTTCGATAAAATTTGTACCAGTATCAAAATTTATATCCCAAACTTTCTCGGCAATATCTACTTTCGATACGACCCTTCCCTTGTTTATCATCAAATATTCGAGCAAACTAAACTCTTTGGCCGTCAACTCTACGACTCGCCCTTCACGACGAGCAACTTTTTCTTTCAAATCCAACTCTAAATCGGCTTCTTGAAGCTTTTCGGAAGGCTGTTCGATTTCGATGGTTCGTTTGAGTAGAGCTTTCACTCGCACCAAAAGTTCCATAAAATCGAATGGTTTTACCATATAATCGTCAGTTCCAACTTCAAAACCCGATAATTTATCGGCTACGCTTCCCAAAGCAGTGAGCATCAAAATCGGAATTTTGGTGTTTTTCTCACGAATATATTCACAAACTTCCAAACCACTCATATCGGGCAAACCAATATCCAGTATGATGAGGTCGAACGAATTTTCATCAAAAAAACGTTTGGCTTCACTCCCAGTTTCAGCAATTTCTGCCTCAAAATTTTGAGTTTGTAAGCCTTTTTTAATGAAAGTTGCCACTTTTACTTCATCTTCAACGATGAGTATTTTCTTATTTTCTATCATGATTTTGTTGTGTTTTCGCTATATTTTCTTGGTGGTTTTCATCTGAATAATATCAACTAAAATGTAAATACCATTGAAAAATAAATATATCCTTTCGGAATGTCAAAATGAAGCCCTTCGGTCAATAAAGATACACCAATCATCATTAAAAGGCACTATTACATCTAACATTGGGTTGTGAGTTTAATTTTCCAAGATAAGAAAAAAGCAGTCGAATATCAACTGCTTTTTTGGCTACTCTAAACTAAAAACTGAACTTTTCCTATTATGATGCCACAAAGCTACGACCTCGAAATTAGAACCAAGTTAAGGTCATATTAGAAAAGGCTTAGAATTTAAAATCCCAAGCCTTTTCTAACGAAATCTTTATTTTTCAACTACTGTTTCTTCAAGATTCCTTCCAAAACCTTGATATCGCCATCAACTTTCGGGGGAGTAATGCCTAAAATTGTCGCAACAAATGGATAAACATGGATATTGTCAAAAGCTGGGATTTTTACGCCCGCTTTGATATTTGGCCCATTTGCGTAGAAAATCGCCCCCATTTCGGGCGTTATCGAAGGGTCGAAGCCGTGAACGCCCCAAACGGCACGAGTTTCGAGCTTTTTTGCCAATGAAACTTTTGAATAAATACTGTAAGCAGGCTCAACCACAAAAAATAAATCGCCGATGCGAGGATGCTCATTGAAATGCAGTTTGGCAGGAATTTCAGCTTTTTTATAGACTTTAAAATGCGATTCTCTTGCCTTGATTACACGATAAATTGAGTCTTCTTTGGCTTTGTTTTTTACAAAAATATTAGCGTGAGTACTGTTATTCACGAAAATAAAGTCATCTTTCGGCAAGCCTTCCAAAATATCTTCTTGATAAATAAAATACTCAGGTTTGTTTTGCATTTCGTACATTCCGTGGTCAGCTACTAAGATTACGTTTATTGGCAAATCTATTTTTTTCAAACCTTCAACCAACATTCCAACCAAACTATCGGCTTCCATGACTGCTTCTTTGGTTTTTTCGCCATTTGGACCGTATTCGTGGCCTTGTGTATCGACCATCGAAAAGTAAATTGTCATCAAATGCGGGCGTTCGGCTTCGGGTAATTTCAACCAATCGAAAACGGCATTTACACGGTTTTTGTGCGGAACAGTATCATCAAATCTGTGATAATACGTCGGAAATTGCCCACCAATTGGAGCTTCCGAACCTACCCAAAAATACGAAGCCGATTTCATGCCATTTTGCTGAACCAACTGCCAAAGCGGCAAACCACCGTAATAATAAGGGTCTTCAACTTTTGCACGTTGGCGAATCGAGTAAAAAGTATCTCGACCTTTGTCATAAAAAGTATTATCGACCAAACCATGATTGCCAGGGTAAAGCCCCGTAACAAGTGTATAATGATTGGGAAAAGTTTTACTCGGAAAAGCTGGACGCATCATCTCGGCCGCCGCTCCTTGCTTGATAAACTCTTTGATGTTCGGCGTATTATATTTTTCTACATAATCGTGGCGAAAACCATCAAACGAAACCATGACAACATACGGAGTTTTCTCATTTTTTTGAGCAAAAACAGCAATATTTAGCGTCAGTAAAATAAAGAAATTAAGAGTTTTTTTTGAAAAGAGAGACATATTTTGTCGTTAGAAATGAAATTATGTACCAAAATTACAGGAAATACTTTAATCAATTTTAGCATAATGTCAATTTTGAGGTGAACATTGCAACATTTTTCAAAAAATCGTTGTTAAAAAAACGTGGGTTAGCCAACTCAGAACTAAAAACTCAGCACTCAGAACTCTTGAAACATCTCGCTTACCTCAATAAATACTTTGTAAAATACAAATGGTACTTGATTTTAGGTATCATTTTTACCATCATTTCCAACCTTTTTGGCATTATTCCTGCTCAAATTGTGCGTCATGCCCTCGATTTAGTAAAAGAAACGATTGATGTTTACTTTCTTTTTGATAATTCGCAGACCCAAAAAGCCATGTACGATGTCTTCACGACGAGCATTGGCATTTATGGTTTGCTGATTTTGGTCATGGCTATCTCGAAAGGAATTTTCCTTTTTGCCGTTCGTCAAACGCTCATTGTGATGTCTCGCCACATTGAATTTGATTTGAAAAACGAAATTTATGTCCATTATCAAAGTCTGCCTTTAAGTTTTTACCGCCAAAATAACACAGGCGATTTAATGGCACGCATCTCGGAAGATGTCGGAAAAGTGAGAATGTACGTTGGCCCGTCGCTCATGTATTTGATGAATATGTTGGTGCTGGTAATTTTGGTTTTGAGTTATATGTTTTCGGTCAATACTCGCCTTACTTGGTGGGTTTTGTTGCCGATGCCCGTGCTTTCGGCGAGTATATTTTTGGTGAGTAGCACCATGAATAAGCGTTCGGAAGAAATTCAGAAAAGCCTTTCAAACCTCTCTACTTTTGTACAGGAAGCATTTTCAGGAATCAGAGTTTTGAAGGCTTTCGCCCGTGAAGATGATTCGGCCAAACGTTTTACAGCCGAAAGTGATGTGTATAAATCAAAATCATTGGCATTAACGCAAGTTGATGCACTTTTTTCGCCAACAACGGCTTTATTGATTGGTTTAAGTACTGTTTTGTGCGTGTATGTGGGTGGACAAGAAATTATTGCAGGAAGATTAACGCCAGGAAACGTAACCGAATTTATCATGTACGTATTTATGCTCACGTGGCCGCTCATCGCTTTGGGTTGGACTTCGAGCCAAATTCAGCGGGCGGCAGCTTCGCAAAAACGTATCAATGAATTTCTGAATATCAATTCAGAAATCGTTTCTACAAAAAATATCACAAAGCCAATCGAAGGAAATATTAGTTTCCGAAACATTGATTTTATTTATCCAGATTCGGGCATTCAAGCACTCAAAAACTTTAATCTTGATATAGAAGCGGGCGAATCAGTAGCGATTCTCGGCACGACTGGTTCTGGAAAAAGTACAATTGCCAACTTAATTGTAAGAATGTATGACACAACCAAAGGCGATATACTTTTTGATGGCATTTCGATAAAAGATTATAACGTGCAGTATTTGCGGAACCAAATGGGTTATGTGCCGCAAGAAGTGTTTTTATTTTCGGATACGATTATGAATAATGCAAAATTTGGTTCGCCCAATTTATCCGAAGACCAAATTATTCAAGCCACAAAAGATGCCGATTTGTATCAAAATATTATGGATTTTCCAGATAAATTTAACACAAGACTCGGAGAAAGAGGAATTACGCTTTCGGGTGGACAAAAGCAAAGGCTATCAATTACTCGTGCGATTGCCCGTGAACCAAAGATTTTAATTTTGGATGATTGCCTTTCGGCGGTTGATACAAATACCGAAAATATTATCTTGAATAATCTCCAACGCATCATGCAAAATCGTACTTCGGTCATTATTTCTCACCGAGTTTCTTCGGCAAAACTGGCAGACAAAATCTTGGTTTTGGACAATGGTGAAGTTGTAGAACAAGGCACTCACGACGAGCTTTACGAAAAAGGCGGAGCGTATCGTGAGCTTTACGAAAAACAGTTACAAACTGAGGAAGTATAATTAAAAAAGGAAGCCTTCGATTAAAGGGGGACTCCCGTCCGAAGGCTTCCTTGAAATTAATATCTTCTGTTATATCGACCATCGCCACGGTCATTTCCACGATTATTTTTGCTAAAATCTTCGTAAGTTACACGGTCTCCATCACGTTTTTCACGATTAATCCAACGATTCAAAACTGCCAAATCTTCCATCAAATCACGGCGTTCACGTGGGTCTAAATTGCCATCACGTTTGTAGCGATTTTCTTTGAATTCGATTTGTTCAACTTCACGCAATAAACGCTTCGATTCACGAGACGTAATACGTCCTGTTTCGATTCCAAAAGCAATTTGGCGACGAGCCTCACGCTGATAACTGTCTATTTTGTCATAACCTCTACCATAGTTATCGTTTCTTTCATAGCGAGTATTGTCGTTGCCACGAGGGTCGTTGCCACGTCGTCCGTGGGCATCATCATTGCGGTCATTTCCTCTTTGTGCATTGGCCACGGCAGCACTTACTACCAACATTGCCACAATCATTAACTTTCTCATAGTTTTATCGTTTTTCTGTTATTAAATATCCTTAATTATTGGAATCTAATACTTAGATGCAAAACAACGGCAAAGGGTTTACTCTGAGTTTTGTTAATGATTGTTAATGCCAAAAATGTGTGTTTTCAGATAATTAAAATTCGCTAAACACCAAACTGAGTCAAATGATGATTCAAATGTTTATAAAACATATTATTCCATTCGGTTTTGTTCAATGCTCCAAACGAATGTGATTCTTTTCCATCAAAATGATTTTCGCCGAGTTGTTGCGTTTTTGTGATATAATCAGTCAATCGTTTCTTTTCAACTTCAAAATTTTTGGTTTCTTTGATAATAAACTGCGGAGCAGTTGATGAATTATGCTTATACGGCACTTCGTTTGTGACAACTTTTTTAACGAAAGTTTTTAGTATAAACTTCATCAAGAAATTGGGTTTTGGATGAATGTCGTCATAGACCATTTCGTAAGTAACGCCACAATGAGCCAACATTTGAGCTACACTCATTGTTCCCCAATTTGGTTGAGAATCTGCCTTTAAATGACCGATTCTTTCAATAATATCAGTCGAAACTTCTTTTGTGAAAATGTTAGGTAATGCCATTTCTGTATGAGTTTTAGATATATGATTTTATAAATATTGAATATTTTCTCTGAAAATGAAATTTATTCTTAGAATTACAGAATCATCCAAACAAAAAAGTCGGATAAAACCTTGATAATCAATTAATTATCCAACTTTTAAAATTATCTTCAAACTATCAATTATGTCTCACACAGCTTTAGTGCCTATATCCCTTCCACGTGCCACCGTAGCGATAATCAGGTAAGTTTTTTGATTGATTACAACAAGATTCACAAACAAAAATCCATATTTTCCCCTTCTTTATTTGTACTCGATAAAGCGTAGTTTCTTCTACTTTACACAACTCACAGATTTTGGTTTTCATTGATAATTCTGTACAAAACGATAGATGATTTTCTAAACATTGAGATTCTTCTAAAAATAAAACTCACTCTCAAAGAGTTTAATCTACTCAAACAAAAAAGTCGGACAACTTCTTGATAATCAAGCAATTGTCCGACTTTTTAAATATTATTATCTTCTCAGTTATGAGCTACTATGAGCTTTTTCGTTACTACTTTTTTGCCATCAACTATCAATTGGTACAGGTAAATACCCGAATCCCAGTTAGTTGTTTGGATTTTTAACCTACGGTCAAATTTATCTAATTCATAACTCGCAACTTCGTTTCCGAGCAAATTATAAAACGACATACTTGCTTCGTTTACATTTCCAGTAATTACATAATCAACCGTTGCGTAATCATTCGCAGGGTTTGGATAAATATTCGATACCGTTATTTTATCGTTCGAGTATAACTTATCGTTATTTTCGTTTCCACCAATACTTCTATCGTTGGTTGCAGGAAGTTCAACATTTGAAGTTTTGGTAATTATCGGTTTCGGAGAACCGTTCAACAAGGCGTTACGGAAATACTGATTCACCACCGATGGCTTATTCAATCTCACTTCCGAAGGCATTGGTTTGCTCACAAACGCCGTTTTTGGAAGAGCAGATTTAGCAGCGGTTGACGGTTTCTTACCAATATCCAAACGAGACTTTCCTTTCTCAACTTGAGCAAGGGCAGCGTTGGATAAGATAACAACTCCAATCAGTACTGATAAATATTTTTGTAAATTTTTAACCATAGAAACTTTACTTTTTTATATTTTTGTATGTCCATTAGTAGGGATACTACAAATATACGGGAATACTATTTAAATCAAAACTTAATTTTACGTATAAGACTCACTTTTAGGGCAAAAGGTTGCAATAAAAACAAACTTTTTTTCGTTCGGCTACTTTTTTGCTTCCAAAACAGGCTTTGAACTTACTTTTTTATCCACAAATTTCACACCAAGTATTTCTTCTTTGGTTGGTTTTTCTTTTTCTCGCCACTCAAAACCATCCAGACGATTACCCTCATTGGTCAACTCGGCGGGAGGAACAAGTTTGGCATCGGGACGACCCAGAAACGATATTCGGTTTACTTGGTTTTCCTTAAACTTCATATTCATTTTGCTACATTCGACTCGATTTACGCCAATTAGTTTATTTTTTTCATCGAGTGCGTAGTAAATACTTTCGCCGTTTCCTTCAACTACGACATTATCTATACGTGTCTGTGCATTGAACGATGCCGTTATTTTCCGACCCTTGATTTGATTAAAATTTAGTGCCGTATCTTTTGCAATCACAAAGCCATTGTTAACCATATACATTCGGCTGACTTTGTTGTTTTTCATATATACGTGAATTGTATCGGCCTCGGATTGATTTTTATCGCTCCAAATAATGGGTTTCGAGAAAAAATGAATCACCGAATCTTTCAAATCATAAAGCAATGAGTCGCAGCGGCTCTGAATATCGGAGCGATAAACTTTTACGTGACCAAACGCCAGCAATTTCTCCATTTTGGCAGCGGTATTTTTATTTTCTTTTTTGGCTTGCTTGAGCGTATCTGTTTTTGCTACTAAACTGTCTTTTCGCTCATAGGCATAAAGCGTATCGGCACTCAAATAAAGCGTGTCTCGCTCGGCGGTGCTACGCATGAGGGCATTTCCCATGATTTTCGTAAAGCCAGTTTTACCATCACGCACGCCAACTTTTCCATTCAAAATAATTTTATCTTTTTTCGAGACTAACTCTACGTTTCCTTTGGCAAAACCCGATTCGGTCTTTTGGTCGAAATTGAGTGTATCGCCCGTGAGCGTATAATCTTCGTTGACAATTTTTGAACGACCTTTAAAATTTGATTGTTGAGTTTGCGTATTATAAGTACTACCCGCATTCGCCACAATATCGCCATCTTTACTTTTGATAAGCGTCGGGGCTTTGAAAAGTGCCATTTTTGTGCGAGCATTATACTGCAAACTATCCGATGTAATTGTATATTTCGGATTGGTGATTTCGACGTTTTCTTTGTAGTTGAAAATCTTGCTGCGGGTATTATAGTAACCTTTTTCACTCTTCAAAATACTCGAATCTTGTACAATTACGCCCCGAACTGGGTAATATGCACGGTTTTTCTGAATATCATATTCTACAATTCGGGTCGTTAGGCTTACTTTTTTATCGGTCAAAACTACCTTTTTTCCCAACACACGAGCAAAACGAGTATTTCCATCATAATAAAGTGTATCGCCCGTAATGGTGAGCGTATCGCCTTGTACAATTTTGATTTTGCCAAAAGCCTCCAGCGTGTTTGTCGTTTCGTTTTGGGTGGCACTTTGGCAATACAAAATTGCTCCTCGGTGCTGAAAAGACACATTTCCCAAAAACTGGCGAGTAAAATAGGGTAACTGATTGACACCAAGCACACTATCTGCACTTAATAATTTGATAAAAGAGCTTGAAACGGGTGGCGGTGGCGGATTGAGTGGTTTTTGGGCGTAAGAAAAAAACGAAATCAACAACAACAGCCCCACGGCAGCGGCCGACCGTCCAAATCCCTCCCCGATGAGAAGGGACTTTAAAAATGACAATACTTTTAACCCCTCTCTATTGGGGAGGGGAAGGGGTGGGGCTGTTTTTTTTATAATATTTTTAATCATCTTCGATTGAAACTTCTAATTTTGTTCACAAAATTACGTAATTGCTTTCATGCTTCATGCCTTCTTAACATATATTAACGAGCAAAAATTATTCGAGCCTACGGAAAAAGTCTTACTGACGGTCAGCGGAGGCAAAGATTCGGTGGCAATGCTTGACCTATTCTGTGGTGCGAACTGGGGCGACAGTCGCCTGTACTTCGCAGTAGCTCATTGCAATTTCCAATTAAGAGGAAAAGACTCAGACGATGACCAAATTTTCGTAGAAAATCTTTGTAAAGAAAACAACGTAGTTTTTCACACAAAAACCTTCGATACAAAAGCTTATACCAAGAAAAACAAAATTTCGATTGAAATGGCGGCTCGCTCGCTTCGCTATGAGTGGTTTGAGAGCTTGCGACAAGAATTAAATTTTGATTATATCGCCACTGCTCACCACCTCAACGATAGCATCGAAACCGTATTGCTTAATCTCACGAAAGGCACTGGTATTTCGGGTTTAAAAGGTATTTCGGCAAAAAAAGGGTGTATTATACGTCCAATGTTGTTTGCTTCACGGAAAGAAATTGATGCTTATGTGGCCGAAAAAAACTTATCTTGGCGGGAAGATAGCAGCAATGCCTCGAATGATTATCAGCGAAATCTGATTCGGAATCAGGTTGTGCCTTTATTAAAAAAAATCAATCCAAATCTTGACGAAACTTTTGCCCGAAACCTCGAACGTTTTCAATCGCTCGAAGCTGATTTTCGTAAAAACCTTAGCAACTTCAAAGCAACGGTAATGCGTGAAGAGAATGGTATTTTTTATTTAAAAATTGACAACATAAAATACTGGCAGTCAGCCAATTATTATCTGGAAGAATTATTGAAAGAATTTGGTTTTAATTATTTTCAGTCAAAAGAAATTTTCAATTCGCTTGATGGACTTTCTGGGAAAAATTTTCATGCTGAAAATTATACGCTTTTAAAAGATAGAGAAGAATTGGTGATAACAGCCTCTCCGAAGCGTCGGTCGCTCCAGCCTCTCCCCAATAGGGAGGTGCTTTGTTTACAGATAAACAATTACTTTCCAAATAATGTACAAATTTTCGATTTTTTGGACAAAAAAATGAGATTTACGGTAGTAAATATTGAGGAAATTGACACAAAATTTGGAAGAAACAATGCCGTTCTTTTTGCTGATTTTGATAAAATCAAGTTTCCACTCACACTACGCCAATGGCAAGAAGGCGATTGGTTTATTCCACTCGGAATGAAAGGAAAAAAGAAAATTTCAGACTTTTTGATTGATAAAAAGATTCCGCTTAATCTTAAAAAAAGTATATTTTTGCTTACTTCACAAGATGCCGTTGTGTGGGTAGTTGGCCAACGTGCGGATGATAGACTCAAACTTACTGATAGCACTCAAAAGGTACTTAAAGTTGAAGTTTTCTAAAAAATATACGTTGACAAGACACAAGGGTTAAGGCAAAAATTGTTAAGGCAAAAGGCACAAGGATATAAAATTTTATAGTCAAGCATCCGTGTTTTTTAGCAAAAACTTATGATGATATGTCTTTTTTCTTGAGCCTTATCAACTTGTGCCTTACTTATGCCTCATCAACTTTTGCTTTGTGCCTTACTTGTTTCTTATCAACTTGACCCACGCTACCTCCCAATCAATTTACTGAGCTATTTTATCGTTTGGCACGAGTTTTGACAAGCATATACAAAACCCATTACGTGCTTGAATTATACTCATTTAATTGACAAGTTTAAAAGTGCTTCACCCATGAAAAAATACAATATTTGGTTGTTGGCTTTCATTTTTCTGATAGCCCAACAAACCTTCGCTCAGAGTGGTCGTTTGAAAGCTGCAAACCGCAGTTTTGAGAACATGAGTTACATCGAAGCCATTCGTGATTATGAAGATTATCTTCGTACAGCCAAAACGGGTACGCCCGAAATGAAAGAGGCTCTCACAAAACTCGGATACAGCTACCGAAAAGTACAGGATTCTCGCAATGCTGAACGTATTTATGCCGAATTAATTGAGCGTTTTAGCAAAGAACTTGAAAGCGAAATCTATCTTTATTTTGCCCAGGCTTTGGCCAATAATGGCAAATATAAAGAATCTCAAAAAATGTATAGCCGCTACGGTCAAGAGCAAACGACCGATATGCGTGGCCGTCGCTTCACGGTGGCGTACATGGACAATAGTCATTTTTACCAAGATTCGGCTACTTACAAAGTTGATTATCTGTACGCTCTAAATTCTCGCCAGTCAGATTTCAGTCCGATGTATTATAAAAATGGTTTGGTGTTCGTTTCATCAAGAGAAGAAGGTGGAGCAATCAAGCGAGTTTTCATGCAAAACCAAACGCCTTTTCTTGACTTATTTATGTTTCCCGATACGGCCGAACTTCGCAAAGATAACCTCGTGGCTATGAAGCAAATTAGCGGCGTTGGTGGCGGTTCATCGTTTAGTGCTTCCGAAAAATTGGAAGCAATGGCTACCGAAGAGAAAGACAAGCCGCTTTCAAAAATCGAACAATTTAGCAAAACGCTCAATAGTAAATACCACGAAGGACCAGTTACGTTCTTTAAAGATTATAAAAAAATAGTTTTCACAAGAAATAATTATAATAAAGGTCGCAGTCGCACGAGTTCGGATGGTGTCAATAAATTGAAACTTTACATGGCTACCGAAAACGGCAAACACTGGGGAGGTGTGCAAGAACTACCCTTTAATAACGATGATTATTCGTGCGGACACCCTGCCCTATCGCCCGATGACAGCAAATTATATTTTGTGTCGGATATGCCAGGCGGTTTTGGTGGAACTGATATTTACGTAGTTGATTACCGTGATGGAAATTGGGGTTCGCCCGTAAATTTAGGCCGTGAAATCAATACCGAAGGCAACGAAATGTTTCCTTTTATGGACGAAAACGGTAATATGTATTTTTCGTCGGATGGTCACGAAGGTTTGGGCGGTTTAGATGTTTTTTATGTAGAAATGAGGGAAGGAATTCCAGTAAGTGATATTAAAAATCTCGGCACGCCAATCAATTCTGAAAAAGATGATTTTGGCTTTATTACAAACGAAAATCGTTCAAGTGGATATTTTAGTTCAAACCGCAAACGTGGCTATGGCGATGATAATCTTTACTCTTTCAGCCACGGTTGCCGCCAGTTGAATATCTTGGTTTATGATGCAGATAACAAAAAACCATTGGAAGCAGTTGATGTCAGAATGTCGAAAAACGGTGAAAACAAAGAACTTTTTATAACGGGTTCGGACGGAAAAATAACAGTTTGCTTAGAAACAGGTACTGATTTTGAGTTTAAAGCCATGAAAGAAGGCTACGAGTCGAACGGCGTTTCTTACGGAACATTTGCTTCTTCGCTCAAAAATCAGACTTCGATAACGATTTATTTAGAAAAATCAAAAGCACCGATTATCAAAGGAACAATAGTTTCGGAAGTAAATCAACGTCCGATTCAAGGGGCGGTCGTAACGCTTAAAAATGGTAAAGATGGCTCAAAAGAGCAAATCGTAACGGGGGCTGATGGTCGATACGAATTTCAACCTAAAAACGAAGGTGAATATTCGGTAACAGCCGCCAAAGACCACTACGCCGAAAATACCGAAAGTTTGGGAAAGGTGAAACAATCACGCAAAAGCCCGAAAACGGTTGAACAAAATTTAGGTTTGGTTGGTCAAGGCGATATTTTCAGACTTGAAAATATTTATTACGATTTTGGTCAGTTTTTTATCCGACCAGATGCAGCGAAAGAACTGGAAACCAAGCTTATACCGATTTTGAAAAAGTATCCAAATATGAGAATCGAGGTAAGTTCGCACACCGATAGCCGTTCAAGCGATGCTTTCAACCTAAAATTATCGGCCAATAGAGCCAGAGCTGTACTTGATTATTTGGCCGCTCGTGGAATCAATACCAAACGAGTAGTGGCCAAAGGTTATGGCGAAACTGAATTGCTCAATAATTGTGATGATGAAGCTAAGTGCGAAGAAGACCAGCACCAAGCCAATCGTCGTACAGAATTTAAGATTCTTGATATTTCGGTTGTCGGCATGAATTAAACGTAGAGGCTTATCGCATAAGCCCATCAAAATAATAAGCAGTTCGCCGCCGAGTTTATTTATAGTTTAGAGTTAGGGTTTATTATTCAAGAAAAGCATCGCCATTTTGAGCGGTGCTTTTTTGGTTTTTAGCTCATCGAACGTTCAGTTTTTCAAAAAAAACAAGGTTTTTTCACGCCATAAGATTACTTTTGACCTAAAATTGAGAAAATCATCAATCAAAGAAAATACAGCGAGCAATGGCAGAAAAAAACATCGAATTTCTTTACGAATACCTAAATAATGCTTCACCGACAGGCTTTGAGTCGTCGGGTCAACAAATTTGGTTAGATTACCTAAAACCATACATCGACGAACAAATCGTTGATGTTTACGGAACTGCCGTTGGTGTTATCAACCCTGGTCAACCATACAAAGTAGTTATCGAAGCTCACTCTGATGAAATTTCGTGGTTTGTCAATTATATCACTGAAGACGGTTATATTTATGTACGTCGCAATGGCGGTTCTGACCACCAAATTGCCCCATCGAAACGAGTAAATATTCACACCCGTAAGGGCATCGTAAAAGGTGTTTTTGGTTGGCCAGCCATCCACGTCCGTGAGGCTGCCACCGAAGAAAAACCAACATTAAAGAATATTTTTATTGATGTAGGTGCTGCCAAAAAAGCCGAAGTTGAAGAAATGGGAATCCACGTAGGTTGCGTGATTACGTTTGAAGATACGTTGATGGAATTGAACGAAAAATTCTACGTCGGCCGTGCTTTGGATAACCGCATCGGTGGCTATATCGTTGCCGAAGTTGCTCGTAAACTCAAAGAAAATAATATTTCGTTGCCTTTTACGCTTTATGTC
>JBKBSS010000477.1:0-522 GCA_046291385.1 Emticicia sp.
GTTCCAGTTAGATTATCATAACGACCGCCGCCCGAAATACTTCCAATCTGCACACCGTTGGCTTTTACTTCAAAAATGGCACCTGTGTAATAGCTGAGTCCACGAGCGAGCGTAATATCGAGTTGCGTATTGGCATTTTCCAAACCAAAACTTTGCACCAAAGACCAAACTTTTTCCAGTTCTTCGATACCTTTCAAGCCAGTTTCTGAATCTTCCAACCAAGCTTTTAATTTATCAAAAACCTGATTATCAGCTCCTTGTATTTCAAAAATCGGCTGTAATTTCTCAATAGATTCTTCCGAAAATCCACGCTCACGGAGTTCGTCTTCTACTTTTTCTTTTCCGATTTTATCGAGTTTATCAATTGCTACTGTTAAAGAAACTTCGCTGCCTTTTACGCCGATTACTTCAGCAATTCCTGTTAGAATTTTACGGTTATTGATTTTAATCGTAAAATCTTTGATGCCCAAGTTTTGCAAAATTTCCTGCAACATCAACACAATTTCGGCTTCACAAATCAAT
>JBKBSS010000478.1:0-521 GCA_046291385.1 Emticicia sp.
TACTTTGACGGAAAAGTTGTAGAGTTTCCAAGACGTAAATACTCTTGATAAATTTCATTATTATCTACGTATTCTCCTTCGTACCATTCGGGGTTTGTTTCTTTGGCTGATTTTCGTACTTCATGAATCAACATTTTGGGTGGAGCAATAAATTCTCGACTATAAAGATTATCAACATCAGTAATATTGAAATCAAAATTGCCAATTGCCCAATCTATTTGCTGATTGTATGTTTGAAAAAGAGAAAATTTCGTGCCTTCATAATCTAATATCGTATCACCTTGCACATACGTTTTAGGTTCTTCACTTAAAGGTTTTACCAACAACCAATTACCATTATATTCATTCAGAAAAGCATCTTCATTTGTTTCACTTTTTAGATTATACTCTCGCCATTTGAATGATTTATAAACAGCATCATTTCTCTGAGTGATTCCCGTAATTGAGTAAGCTGTTCCATTAACTTTGATACTTTGCTCAAGTTCAAAACAAACTTCTTTTGGGCGATTAGAGTTTTTGAA
>JBKBSS010000479.1:0-520 GCA_046291385.1 Emticicia sp.
TGATAATTTAGCTTTTCGGTGATGAATCTGCATATTTGGTATGAATCAAAACGTCGATAAATTTTTCTTCAAAATAACAATGTTCTTTTAATCGGGCTTCTTCGGTAAAGCCATTTTTGAGCAACATTGAGTATAAATGCGGCCGTAAATCAAAGGCATAAGTAAATATTTTATGAAAATTGATTCCTGAAAAAGCCACTTGTTGAATCAAAGTTAGATAATTGCTCCAATAAACGTCAAAAAAGTCTTTTTCGAGAGCTGTTTCCATGATAAACGAAATCTCGGCATTTCGGTCAATCCAATTGATATGCACTAAACCACCATAACCAATGCACTCTCCATTTTTCAAGAACGAAAAAAGCAACTGACTTGGTTTTTCTTGTTCAAAAAGTTTGGCAACAACGTTATCAAAGTAGTTTTTTTGGTCGGTTTCGGTGAGTGGCTTTGCTTGACGAAGGTGATAAATTTGCTCATTTCGCCATTGCATTATCGAAAATTGGTCCTCATCTCGAAGCGGCAC
>JBKBSS010000480.1:0-520 GCA_046291385.1 Emticicia sp.
GCTGCTTTATCTTCGGCGGTTAAATCTTCTGCGTGTTCTTGTACTTTTTCAAGAAGGTCAACCGAGCCAATTCCTGATACTTTAAATACCGAAAACGGAATAGCGGTTGCTTGCTGTGAGGCTTTTTGGATGGTTTTTACTAATTCTTCGGTGGTTTTATCAAAATCCTTTTCATTGTCTTCGCCTTCTACCGAATAATCGAGAATTGTACCGATTTTTCCCTTCGCCAAATTTTCTATTGTTTTTTGGCAAGTTTCTATACTTTCTCCTCCACAAAACTGGTTAAATAAAGTATTTTTGATAAGAAATTTTACAGGTAAACCTAATTTTAGTATTAATTTTATAAAAAAAGTTCCTATCTTTACGAGCCAATTTTGATTCATCATCGCAAAAATTAAATATGTTTTGCGAAGTTTACTATTAGATTGATGAGCAAAGGCTACTGACGTGTCCTCGAAACTCAAATTATGATGCTGCGAAGCAGTTTTCATATTTGTTGATTTTAAATTTTTAAAATGTT
>JBKBSS010000481.1:0-519 GCA_046291385.1 Emticicia sp.
AATATGCACATCATGTCCTTGGTTAACCAAACGTTGGAAAGTTCCTCCCATCGAAATAATATCATCATCGGGGTGCGGACTGAAAATAATCACACGTTTTTTAGCAGGCAAAGCTCTTTCTGGACGATTGGTATCATCGGCGTTTGGTTTGCCACCTGGCCAGCCCGAAATACTGTGCTGTAATTGATTGAATATATCAATATTTATTTCATACGCTTGTCCATGACGAGCCAATAAATCACTCAAACCGTTGTCATTGTAATCTTTATTCGTCAGCTTTAAGATTGGTTTGCCGAGCGTAAGAGCCAAATTTGTAACGGCTTTCTTAACCATTTTACTTGTCCACTCAACGTCTTCCACAACCCACGGCGTACGCATACGAGTAAGCTCATGAGCGGCACGTTCGTCAATGACAAACATAGCATTTGGGTGAGTCTGCAAGTACGAAGCTGGAATTGTCTCGGTTACACGCCCCTCAACTGCATCGGCAATCACGGGTGCTTTTCTTTCTCCCCAAGC
>JBKBSS010000482.1:0-518 GCA_046291385.1 Emticicia sp.
CTTTGTTGGTTAGCAATTACATCACCGATGCGAATAGTATGCCCAACCGACACATTAGCCATGATGGCTTCACCTTCACCAGCACCTGCAATTTTCACACGACGCACATATTTTACCCCCAAAGCCAATGCACGTTTGGGGTCAGTCACGATTGTTGAGCTAACGCCCGTATCAAGTATAAAACGAAGTGTATCTGAGCCATCAAGTTGGGCTTTCAGAACAATGAGATTGGCGTGTAGGTCAAAATCAAATTTTGCAACTTTCTGATATTTTCCTCGAAAATGATAACCATAGCGGTCATCTTTTTTTCTGTCTTTTTGACCAAAAGTCAACTGACTGATTATCAATAAGATAGCTATCAAGCGGAGTTTGAATAAATTTTCCATAGCTATTATAACTTTAATAAAATAACACAATTTTTAGAAAAAATATTACTTTTTCATGAATTATAACACGAATTTACAGAAAATAGTTTGGGAATTAGCAGTTATTTTTCGAGTATTTTTAGCAAAACGTAC
>JBKBSS010000483.1:0-518 GCA_046291385.1 Emticicia sp.
CTTTTACTGCATTTGCAAGAGTATCAACGCCACGTTTCAACTTTTCTCTTGCGTCTGTATCAAATATAATTTGCTTTGCCATTTTTTTTAATTTGAAAATTTGCTAATTTGAAGATTTGGAAATTAATTTTAATAGTTATGAAAATTTGAGAACTGTGCGAAAATCATTTTCAAATTTGCACATCTTCAAACTTTCAAATCAATTACACAATAGCGTAAATATCAGACTCACGCATGATGAGGTACTCTTTACCGTCAACAGTGATTTCTGTACCAGCATATTTACCATAAAGTACGTTGTCACCTACTTTTACGATTGTTGGCTCATCTTTTTTACCTGGACCTGCTGCCACTACAATACCTTTTTGTGGTTTTTCTTTTGCTGTATCAGGAATGATGATACCGAATGCTGTTTTTTCTTCTGCCGGAGCAGCTTCTACCAATACTCTGTCTGCTAAGGGCTGGATGTTTACTGACATTTTATTCTGAGTTTTTGAGTTTATAAAATTTAAGATTAA
>JBKBSS010000484.1:0-518 GCA_046291385.1 Emticicia sp.
GTTTTTCAAAGCTAATAGACAAAAAATATATCTTTACGAGCCTTTTATAAACTTTTCCAACTCGTTAAGGTGGTCTTCAAATGCTTTTTTTCCTTCTGCGGTTACGCTATAAACAGTACTTGGTTTTCGACCGATAAATTCCTTTTTGAAAGTAATATAATTGGCTTCTTCTAAGGCACGTAAATGCGTAGCCAAGTTGCCGTCGGTCATCGAGAGAAGGTCTTTCAGAACTATGAAACTTACCTCGTCGTTGACCATCAGCACCGACATAATACCGAGTCGGGCCTTGCTTTCAAATGCTTTATTAAAATTCTGTAATATTATCATAAATAGTCCACGGTCAACGGTCGATAGTCAACAGTGATAAATATTTTATTTCAAAGTAATTCAAATTCATTCAGCTTTTTTGGATTCCATATCATATTTAAAATACATTACTGTACCATAAATAATATGTAAAACTCCGAAACCCATTGCCCAAAAAATTAGATTCCAACGTGCCAAAAACAATGAAACTA
>JBKBSS010000485.1:0-518 GCA_046291385.1 Emticicia sp.
GCATTGGTAACGACAATATCGGTATTTATTTAAAAAGAGAAGTAGCCAAAACAGGCATAGATGTTAGTCACGTAGCCGTAGATGATTTTCAACCAACCAGTATTGTAGTGGTTTCTCGTACCAAAGGCACACCCGATTTTATTGCTTATCGCACCGCCGACCGTATGCTTCAACCACAGCATATTCCTGATAGTTTATTGGCGGAATCTGCCATTTTTCATACTACTTGTTTTGCTTTGAGTCAAGAGCCTGCCCAGAGTACTATCGTAGATGCCGCCAAACGTGCTAATGCCTTGAATTGCCGTGTAAGTTTAGATGCTAACTACGCTATTCAGATTTGGCCCGACAGAAAACAGGCTTGGGAAACGATTTCAGCTTATTGTTCACACGATGCTTTGGTGAAATTGAGTGAAGACGATGCCGAAAGAATCTATGGTCATAAAGTTTCTGAAGCACAAATCTTACAAGATTTTCATACGATGGGTGCAGACCTCATCTGTCTAACCAAAGGCGGTGAT
>JBKBSS010000486.1:0-514 GCA_046291385.1 Emticicia sp.
TTTTGTATTGTACAAAAAAGAGTCCGTAGGCAAATGCTTATGGACTCTTTTTTTGTATCACAAAATTTGTTTTTCAAACTTTATTTTTTTGTAAATATCTGATAATAAGATATTTGTATTTTCAACAACAATGGTATCATCCAAATGATGAAAATCTTGATTAAGCCAAATATTTGGATTTTCGGAGCGAATATAAGTTGAAACAAATACCTTTTTGGGGCTTACATAAATAATTTGTTGAAGGCTATCTAAGTATTTATATTCGGGAAGTTTATTCTCTAAATCAAATTTATTCGTGGCAGGTGATAGCACCTCGACCACAATATAAGGGTTGGTAATAATTGCCGTAGAGTTTTCTTTAAAAACGGGTTCGCCTTTTACCACCATTACATCGGGCATATAATAGCCTCCTTCAAATTTTGGTATTTGTACACCCGAATTGCTGGCTAAAATATTGAATTCATCTCTGTCTGAAAATAAATTATAAAATATCCCAATAAGTGTCGAAACTACT
>JBKBSS010000048.1:0-13512 GCA_046291385.1 Emticicia sp.
GAATGTGTAAACCTACACTCAATTCCATTGGTAGGTCGAATGAGCTTATGCCTGTGATACCGTATTCAGGAGATATAATAAATGTATTTTCCTTTCGTGAAAGAATAGTAGTAGTTAGCCCGTTTCCATTGGTTATGATTCCCCCTACAACTCCATTGTCATTTTCGATAGCTTGTTGGGCTATTCCTGCGTAGTGAATATTACATTGGAAAAATCTATCGTATTGATTATATCTTACTCCTATTATATAAGATGTGTATTTGTAGGCGTAAATCCATGTTGTATATTCGGTGGTGCTTGAGACTCTTATGGGGTCGGGGTCGCTTAGGGAATTGATGTGCATAGCACGATTTACTCCAAAATTAATTGACCATTGCTTACTGACTAAGTAATTTGCATCAATACCGATGGTATTGGTCATCTTATAAATTTGCTTGCTTGCCCCTGAAGATGTGGTTATTTCGCCAATGATATAATTTTTGAGTGGATTTGATTTTAGGACTAAGCTACTATTGGAGCCGTCAATAAAAGGTGGGATTGCCCAACCGATACCGAAGTGAGGTGAAAGTCGAAGTTGTGGACGATAGGTACTGCTTTGTGAAAAAACCAAAGAATTTATGAAAATGAACAATATAAGTATTGATGTTTTCATACATTCTTTGGTTTTGATGTCGTATTTTATCCTTTAACGGATTTTACGTACTCTACTATATTATTATGTAGTGTAGTTTCGGTAGAATCTTGCAATACTCTGATAAATTGGCTACCAATGATTGCTCCCGCTGCGTATTGACTTGCTTTGGTGAATGTTGCGTTATCTTTTATACCAAAACCGATAAGTCGTGGATTTCGGAGATTCATGGCATTGACACGATTGAAGTAGGTTTCCATTGTATCGGTGATGCCCGAAGTTCCGCCTGTTACGCTGGCACTGCTTACCATATATATAAAGCCGTCGGAAATTTCGTCGATTCGGCGAATTCTGGCTTCGGTGGTTTGTGGCGTAATCAAGAAAATATTGAGGATTCCGTACTTGGCGAATATTGGTTTGTATTCTTCGTAGTATTCATCTATTGGCAAATCTGGTAAGATTAAGCCATCGACTCCTACTTCTTGGCATTTTTTACAGAAATTTTCGATACCGAACTGAACAACTGGGTTGATATAGCCCATTAATATAATAGGTATAGAAACTTTTGCTCGGATTTCTTCTAATTGCTGGAACAGAACTTTTAGGCTCATTCCATTGTCTAAGGAAATTTGGTTTGACTGTTGAATAGTTTCACCATCGGCTACGGGGTCAGAATACGGCATTCCGATTTCGGCAATGTCGGCTCCTGCTTCTTGAAGAGCTTCCAAAACGGTTGCTGTATCGTTAAGTTTTGGAAAACCTGCGGTAAAATATATATTGAGTACGTTGTTGGGCTTTTCTTGAAAAAGCTTGGTAATTCTGTTCATTGCTTTGTTTTTTACTTTCACTATTGGATAAAACTCTGATTACAGCGAACTACAAGCAAACGTTGCTCAGTTCGCTCCACAAAATTATTTTCCTGCCCAATAGTCGAATACTAAAACTTTATCGAGGTGCGGCCCGAGAACTTCTACGAATGCTTTGTGTGCTGGGTGTGGCAAATATACTTCACGGTCTTTTTCTGATTTGAACGAAACGAAGAATAAATGTGTAAAACCTTGATTAAGATTTTCGGGGCTGTTGTTGGTTCCCCACTCAAAACCAGCAATTTCTTTGATTTTTGTTGGTAATGCACGGAAAGCTTCTTCTACTTTCTTTACATCTTCGGGGCTGCTTGTATCTTTAAATTTGAATAAAACGGCGTGACGTAACATTCGGGCGGCGTCCCGCTTTGTTGGTTGTTTTTTGGTTTGGGCATTCGACATAAATGAAACTGACATGATGGCGATTGCGAGAAAGAGGATTTTCATTTTTTATTTTTGTTTAAGGATTGTTTTAATAAGGGCATTATTTCATCTATATTTTCTTCATTTTTAATTACAACTTCGTAATCGCCATTTCCCCAATGCCCAATTGATGAAACATCACGAGTAAGCTGTTTTTCATCTTTCAGCTCTCCTTTTGAAAGATTTATCCAAATTTTGATTGCATTTCTTTGGATATTAATGTCAAATATGTTTCGAGAGCCAATAAATGCTACATACTGTTTCTTTGGAACTATATCAATGTCATCCAAATTGAGAACAACAGTTTTAAACTTTTCATATAGTTCCTTGACTTCATCAGAAGCATTTTGAATATGTTCCTGTTCAGTATAAACTTTTACTTCCTTTTCTATTTTTTCAATCTGAGTACTTTCTTTAGTAATTGTACTTATGCTTTCCTGAGCTTTTGTAGCTGACTGAACTCTTGTGTAACTAACCAAATCATTTTGGTAACGTCTAATTTCCCAAAGTTCAATAGGTAAATTTTTAAAATTAATCGCCTCTCTTTGAAAAGTAGTAAATGAAGGAGCAATAAATAGAACTTTAGATTGCGACCAATCTACACTATCTTTTCTTAGAATATTTTTATCTCTTTCATTATATTCAAGAATAAAATCTGCTTTGTTATTGAGCATTAAACCTAAATATGCTAAACCTTGGTCAACAACACTAAAGTTTTTGTCTCGCTTATATTCAATAATTACAAATGAAGAAGAACTTATATCAAAAGCTAAAGTGTCAATTCTAAGACTATTCAAACTAAATTCTGATTTTACAAACTCTAAATCAAAAATCGTTTTGAGATTATCTTCCGTTAATTTCTGAATTTCTTTTTCAAGCTTAAAATCATTTTCTCTAACAAGTTCGAGATGTTTTTTTGAATTTATTTGAAATATTGGCATGATACTCTTATTTTTATCCAACCCAACTCCTTCAAAAAATCTTCTGTGAATGCTCGGTGGTATCTGATTTTACAATTTTACACAATTTAGAAAATTGTGTTACAAATACTTCATGTAAGTATCCAAATCTTTATCGCCTCGGCCCGAAAGGTTGATTACTACGGTTTCGTTGGCTGCTGCTTTTAGATATGGCAATACTGCCAATGCGTGAGCGGTTTCGATGGCTGGAATGATTCCTTCGAGTTTTGAAAGCTCAAAACCTGCGGTTAATGATTCTTCATCGGTGATGGCAAAGTACTTCGCTCGACCAGAGTCCCACAAATGAGCGTGCATTGGGCCGATGCCAGGGTAATCAAGTCCTGCTGAGATTGAATGTGGTTCTACAACTTGACCGTCTTCGGTTTGCATCAAAATACTTTTGCTTCCGTGAAGAATACCCATTTTTCCTAAGAAAGTTGTTGCGGCTGACATTCCAGAATTGATTCCATGTCCACCTGCTTCGGCTGCGATTAGCTGAACTGATGGTTCATCGAGGTAATGATAAAAAGCACCTGCGGCATTTGAACCTCCGCCTACGCAAGCAATTACATAATCTGGATTTTCAGAACCTGTCTTTTCGAGTAACTGCCAACGGGTTTCTTCGGAGATAATTGCTTGGAAACGAGCTACCATATCGGGGTATGGATGTGGACCAACCACTGAACCTATTATGTAATGTGTATCGACTGGGTTATTTATCCAGTGACGCATGGCTTCGTTGGTCGCATCTTTGAGGGTTTTTGAACCACTCATGGCTGGGCGAACTTCTGCACCGAGCATTTTCATGCGGGCAACATTGGGTGCTTGACGCTTAATGTCGATTTCGCCCATGTAAACGATACACTCCAAACCCATCAAGGCACAAACTGTGGCGGTGGCAACCCCATGTTGACCTGCTCCCGTTTCGGCAACGATTTTTTGTTTGCCAAGTTTTTTTGCCAATAAAATCTGTCCGATTGTATTATTTACTTTGTGAGCTCCTGTGTGACAGAGGTCTTCACGCTTCAAGTAAATGTTTGTTTGATATTTTTCAGATAAACGATTGGCGTAAAATAAGGGCGTTGGACGACCAACGTAATCTTTCAGCAAAGCGTGATATTCGGCTTGAAATTCTGGGTGATAGATAATATCAAGATAATTTTGCTGTAATTCTTCTACGTTCGGATAAAGCATTTCGGGAATGTATGCTCCGCCAAATTTTCCGTAATATCCTTTTTTATCTACTGAATAGTTTTGTTGTAAGGTTGTCATATTTTATACCTCTAAGGTTTTCTGTTTTTTTAATGCTAAATCTCAAATACTATTGGCTGATTTCTCAGATTATAATTTTCGTCCAAAACACTTACGTTGATAAACTCAGTATTTAATTGTTTGATGCGTCCGTAAGCCTCGTGAATGTGTCCGCAAATATGAAACTTGGGTTTTACTTCTTTTATTTTTTTGAGTAAATCTTCACAACCCACACTTTCATTTCGAGTTGTTTTATCAAGAATTCCATGAGCTGGGCCATGCGTGATGAGAATATCGGTGTTTTGTGGAATTTTATTCCAATGTCTTTTAATATCCTCGCCACGATACCGATTGAACGCCCAATTATAAAACCACGGCTGAATAGGTGAACCCCAAATATTGATGCCCTCAATTTCGATTTCACTATCATTCAGATAGATGACATTAGCAGGAATCAATTCTTCTAAAACTTTGGTGTTATGACTTATTTTTTCAAAATAAAAATCATGATTTCCTGCAATCAAAATCTTATACGTAAAATCGGTTTTTGAAAACCAGTTTAAAAAATCTTTGATTTCCGATTCTTTTCCCATCGAAGAAACATCGCCTGCGTGAATAAGCATATCGCCTTCGGGCAGAATAAGATTTTGGTGTTTTCCGTGCGTATCAGATATGGCTACAATTTTCACAATTTAGACTTCAACAGGTCGAATTTTATCTAATAGTTCTTCAAGTTTCTCGATGTCTTTTAATGCTGGTTCGATTTCAAACTTACTATTTACATCAATTGCGTAAGGCTTTGGAATAATAGTTTCCAGTACATCAAGGTTTTCGAGACTTATGCCTCCCGCCAAAAAGTACGGTTTTTGATTATCGTATTTTTTTAGAATACTCCAATCGAATGCAACTCCATGTCCGCCATAACCGTCTCCTTTTGCATCGAACAAGAAAAAATCGACGTGTGGTTTGTAATTATTTACTTGACCGAAAACAAAATCATTATCGACGCTAAATGCTTTGATGATATTTACGCCTTTCAAACGAAGATTTCGGCAGAAGTCAGGCATTTCGTTGCCGTGTAATTGCACATAATTCAAGCCATATTTTCTGACATTTTGCAAGATATAATCAACCGTTGCGTTTACGAAAACACCTACTTTCCTGATTTCACGAGGTATTGAGTTGATTAGCTCGACATCGGCATCATTTCCAATAAAACGAGGTGACTTGTCATAGAAAATAAAACCGATAAAATCAGGCTTCAGCTCGACGAGTGCTTTGATGTTCTCGACATCACGCATTCCGCATACTTTTAATTTCATAATAGGAATACCCGCCCCCACAGGCATGTTTTGTATGTTGTCATACTTGGGGTATGTATGAGATTAGCAAAAGGTATAAAAAACTATCAAAATTAAGTTTTTTCTTAGATTTTAGCTATAAATTCCCCCAATTTTGTTCCTGGCGAAGTATCTTTCATAAAAGTTTCTCCAATTAAAAACCCTCGATATCCTACCGACTTCAATAAATTGATTGTTTCTGGCTCGCTGATACAGCTTTCTGAAATCTTAATGACATTGGCCGGAATCTTTTCGGCCAGCACCAAAGAAGCATTTACATTATTTTCGGCAAAGTTTTTCAGATTACGGTTGTTTACGCCAACAATATCAACGTATTCTAACGGACTGCGGTCGAGTTCTTGTTGGTCGTGAATTTCGAGTAACACTTCTAAATCCAAATCGTGGGCTTTCTGACTTAGACTTTTGATTTCTTCGGGCGAAAGACAAGCCGCAATCAACAAAATCACATCTGCTCCCCAAGCTTTTGCTTCATAGACTTGATATTCATCAATCATAAAGTCTTTTCGCAAAATTGGCGTTGATGGATTGGCGATTCGGGCTTTTTGTAAATCTTCTTTATTTCCCCCAAAAAAATCGGTGTCAGTTAGTACCGAAAGTCCAGCCGCACCTGCGTGGGCGTAGCCTTGCGTAATTTCTTCTACCGAAAGTTTATCATTTATGATTCCTTTCGAGGGTGATTTACGTTTATGCTCGGCGATAATTCCCGTTGAGTTTTCGGTAGAAAGGCTTGCTGCGAGTGAAATGGTTTTTCTTGCGAAAAACTCGCTTTTCTCTAAATCTTGCACTGAAACCTCGGCTTTTGCTACTGCTACTTCGATGGCTTTTTGGGCGATTATTTTATCTAAAATGGTCATTTTTCTTAATGGTGAATGGTGAATGATGAATGCGACCGTCGCTACGTATGAATGACTTTTTATATTATTCATCATAACTAAGGCTAACCGTTCATCTTTACCATTAGTTTTATACTACTAATTTTTTCATGCTATTTAAGGCTTTTCTACTTAATAACGATTCTTTAGCTTGAGCGATGCCTTCTTCTATGCTTATATCTTTTGCTATACTTAGAGCAAAACCTGCATTTGCCAAAACTACGTTGGTTTGAGCGGTAGCTGCTTGATTATTCAAAACATTTAATAGAATTTCGGCCGATTCTTTGATTGTTCCTCCGCCATAAATATCTGACTGTTGCTGTAAATCAAAACCTAAACTTTTTGGTGAAATGATACTTTTCTCTTTATTGATATGACTTGAAATCTGAAAATTATCGGTCAGCGAAACTTCATCATAACCAGCTAAATCATAAATAATCGCAAATTTTGCGGAAGTACGACCAAATAATTGGGTATATAAATCAAAAACTGGCAAATTATAAACCCCCGAAAACTGCTTTTGAACCTTCGCAGGATTGAGCAATGGCCCCAAAATATTAAAGAACGTTTTCATGCCCAGTTCTTTGCGAATCGGAGCAACGTATTTCATGGCTGGGTGAAACAACGGTGCGTGCATATAACAAATACCTGCTGTTTCAAGCTTTTGTTTCAAATAACTTTCGTCGTTGGTAAACTTCACGCCCAAATATTCCAAAACCGTACTCGAACCCACCGATGAAGAAACACCATGATTGCCGTGTTTGGCAATGTTTTGTCCAGCACCCGCAATCACAAAAGCCGATGTTGTTGAAATATTGAAAGTATCTTTGCCATCACCGCCAGTTCCGACAATATCCATGGCATCGAAATCCGATAAATCAATTTGTACTGCCAACGAAAGCATTGCTTCACGAAAACCTTCGAGTTCGTCAACGGTGATTCCTTTTTGTTGAATTCCCATCAAAAAAGCAGCAATTTGAGAATTATTGGCTTCTCCTTGCCCTATTTTTAGCAGGGCTTCTTTGCTTTCATCTTTTGTTAAAGATTGTTTTTCAAGGAGTTGATTGAGGTAAAATTTCATTTTACAGTTGATAAATTTTTAGCGGTATATGGTCAATCATTAAATCAAAATGAATAGCATAAAAAGCAATTAGGCAATCGTTTGGTTTTCTGATAGTAATTCCTTTTTTACGAAGATTTCTATAAAGTTCGGCTGCTCCAAATGCAGCGTCTTTAGCATCAGTTTGAAGACATGAAAGTTTATCAAGGTTTTTCTGAATCTTACTTTCAGATTTTACTTCTGAAATATCTTGAATCTGCTTTATCAACTCTTTTCGTGTAAGTTGTCTTGTTGAAACTGTCATAAGCATAGCTGTTTTAATCAAACAAATTTACAAAATCTCTCAACTTTTCATCCAGTTTTCTACCATTTTCACGCCATGCTGTGTCAAATACGCTTCAGGGTGAAACTGTACGCCTCGAACATCGTATTTTTGATGAGCTTCGGCCATTACATAACCTTTTTCATCAATCGCTGTAATTTTCAAATCGGCTGGCATTGTTTCGGGAACGACTGTCCATGAATGATAGCGGCAAACTTCGATTTCGGCAGGGATTCCTTGAAAAAGAACTTCACTTGAATCGGTTATCAAACATTTGGTTGTTACTCCGTGAAGTACCTCACCCATGTTGTGCAACTTAGCTCCGAAGGCTTCGCCAATCGCTTGATGCCCCAAACATACACCAAAAATAGATTTTGTGGCATGATAGGTTTTTATCAAATCAAGCATAATTCCTGCTTCTTCGGGAATTCCAGGGCCTGGTGAAAGCAAAATTTTATCGTATTTCTCGACTTCTTCCAATGCAATTTTGTCATTTCTGAAAACATCTACATCGCCGCCTAATTCTTTTAGGATATAGACCAAATTATAAACGAACGAGTCGTAATTATCAAGAACTAATATTTTCATGTTGTTTGTGTTTAATAATGTACCACAATTTTACAAATTGTGCTGCTTCATGAACCACAATTTACAAAATTGTGGTACGAAATTGCGACGCTCAAATCTCCTCCGCCATTTCAATCGCTTTTCTTAAAGCTGCCAGTTTTAAATGCACTTCTTTCATTTCGAGTTCGACATCAGATTTTGCCACAACGCCCATGCCTGCTTGGTAGAAAAGCGTATTATTTTTGCTCAAAAATGTACGAATTGCAATCGCATGATTAAAATTTCCTTTGAAATCCATGAAACCAATTGCTCCACCATAAATGCTTCGATTGGTTGGTTCAAATTTATTAATAATCGTCATAGCATTGTGCTTCGGAGCTCCCGAAAGTGTTCCTGCTGGAAAAGTATCAGCCACAAGTTGTAATGGATTTGTGCCTTCGTGCATTTTGCCAGTCACTTTTGAAACTAAGTGAATGACATGGCTATAAAACTGAACTTCCTTGAAAGTCTCGACTTTTACATTTTCTGCACTGCGTGAAAGGTCATTTCTGGCCAAATCGACCAACATTACGTGTTCGGCCGATTCTTTTGGGTCGGCGTGAAGTTGACGAGCCAATTCAGTATCGTGTTCATCATCGCCTGTGCGTCTGAATGTTCCTGCAATTGGATGAATTTCGGCTTGACCATCTTTAATCAAAATTTGCTTTTCGGGCGAGCTACCGAAAATATGGTAATCTCCCCCATCAAAATAGAATAAATAAGGCGATGGATTGATTGAACGCAAGGCACGATAAACATTAAAATCATCGCCCTCAAATTTCTTTGCAAACCTACGAGACGGCACAATCTGAAATACATCGCCACGCAAACAATGCCCAATACATTTATTAATAATTGTTCGCATTTCATCATCGTCCAAATTAGAAACCTCGTCTTTTTCTGCCTTAAATTTAGCAGTTGACATCTTCGGATTTTTCACAAAAAACTCCAAAGTTTCTAAACCATCGGCAGCAACTTGTGGCTCTTGTCCTTCGGGCGTATAAGTATGCTCAAAAATATACAATTCATCTTTGAAGTGATTGATGGCAATGACGTAGCGATAAACTCGATACAAAATCTGCGGAATGGCACTTTCGGCACTTTTTTCTTGAATTTCAATATCTTCAAAATACTCAACCGAATCGTAAGTAATATGTCCGAAAAGTCCGTTTGTGATGAAAGGGAACTCACTTTTAGGATTTTCAAACCTTGCCGCAAATTCCTGCAAAACTTTCACGCCATCTTTTCGGCTCTTCAAAGGAAAAGTTTCTTGCGTTCCGTCAGGAAATTTTTGCGTAACAACATCTTCATCGAGTTGAAAACTTGCCACTTCATCACAAGCGATATAGCTGAAACTATTGTGCATGGCATGATAATCAGCACTTTCGAGAATAACCGAATGTGGATATTGCCCTCGTAAACGCTGAAAAATGCCAACTGGCGTAAGCGTATCAGCAAGTAGGCGTTTATGGCGAGTTGAGATGTAATACCCCCCCGCCCCTAAAGGGGAGCTTTGGAAAGGTATATTATTAGATATTGTATTCATTTTTGTTTTTTTTAGCTCCCCTTTAGGGGCGGGGGGTGTTGGGGGTAATAAAAAAGCGGCTTACCGTTATGAACAGTAAGCCGCTTCGCTTAATACTTGTATGTTTTTCTACATAGCAAATCTGTTCATCCTATTTTGAAGGACGCCACCACCAGATTTTTACTATGTTTGAATATTGATTCATTTTTTATTTTGCTTATAGCAAGATTTGAACTTGCATTACGATTGCAAAAGTAATGGTTGATTTTAGAAATCAAAATTTTTTATTGAAATATTTTTCTTCACGAAAGAATATATGCTTTTTAGGCCAACAAGCGACCGAAACAATCTCGAAAAATTGTTTTACTACTCAACTGGGCTTCCAAATTGAAACGAAACTTCTTTTACCAAACTTGCAGCATTGAAATACAAAATCATTGAGCGAGCTTGGGTTGGATTCTGAATACTTTCGCAATGAGGGCCTTTTTCTAAAAAGAAAACAAAGACCTTTTCGTTTCTACGACTCAAAATCTGAAAATCGTATCGACCCAGAGTTTCGATAACTTGGTTTTCGGTTAAACCCAAAATCTTTGGTCGGAGGGCTTTCAACTCTTCAATTAGCTTTTCTCTTTTTCCTTCACAGCCTCCTCGGTCGGTTCGGAAAGTTTTTTGGTCGAATGTACCTAAATCGGCTTTTTTCTTTTGGCAAGAAGCCAAAGCTAAAAGGGTTATTATTAGTATTTTACGCATTTTAAATAATCAGAATAAGCCCTCCCTATTGGGGAGGGCTGGGTGGGGCTGTTATATTTTTACTTCTACCATTTTTTTACCGAGTCGGCTCTTTTCAGCCATAAAACCCATTACATGACTTTCGATTGAGGCTTCAATTGTTGAAGTTAGCAATTCGGGTTTGTTTTGGGCAACTGCTTGCACAAAATTTCGAGCCAAACCATAATCTCCACCACCGTGTCCTGATGCTTGATTTTTGTATTCTGGTTGCTCGTTTGCTTTCCACGAAGTCGTTTCTTTCGTTCGGAAATCGTAGGTTTGGATTTGGTTCATATCGCCCCAAACTTCTCCCTGCGAAAACATCAAACGAGTTTTTCGATGCTCAAATGAGGTAAAAGCCTCCATTGCAAAACTCACCGTTGTACCGCCCTCAAACTCCATTGAGGTTGTATAATGGTCGGGCTGGTCATTGTCCATTCTATAAACACATCTTCCATACTGAGATGTTTTCAATTTCTCGTAAATTTCGGCATCTTGTTTCGATTTATCATCAGTTACATCCAAAACATTGATGCGTTGCTTCTCTTTTTGGTAAATTCTGATTGCCGAAAACGGACATTCCGCTTCAACTTTACAACCGTCCGTACAACGGTCAGTGCTGCCTTCGGGGGCATTTTCACGCTTAAACCAAGTAAGCGAGCCGTGTGCCGAAATACTTTTGCAAGGTTTACCGATAATCCAACGCAAAATATCAAGGTCGTGGCAAGATTTTGCCAAAATAATCGGATTAGTATCTTTCTCAACGTGCCAGTTTCCACGCACATACGAATGTGCCATGTGTACATATTCAACGCCTTCGAGGTGATTTACACTTATCAATTTACCAAATTTTCCACTATCCGAAATTTCTTTCAGCTTTCTGAAATACGGTGTATAACGCAACACATGACAAACCGCAATGATGCTTTTGGTTTTCTTTGCCATTGCCAAAATCTCCAAACATTCTTGCATTGATGGCGAAATTGGTTTTTCGAGCAACACATTATATCCCATTGCGAGAGCTTTCATGACTGGGCCATAATGCAGCTTGTCAGGCGTTGAAATGATAATTGCATCAGCAAATTTTGGTACTTTAAAAACATCTTCCCAAGTTTTGAAACGATTTTTCTCTTCAATATTATGAGCTTTTGTGTATTTATCGTTGCGAAATTCGATTGGCTCAGCAACGCCCACAATATCCAATTCATTCGGAAAAGCCAATGCAAAACGTCCGTAAACATTTCCACGATTTCCTGCTCCCAACACAATGGCAGTTATTGGTTTTTCGAGCGTTATGTAACGCTCATCGTTAGGAATTTCAAACTCTTGATTATCAGTCGTTTCAGCAAGAGCATCAATATTAAAAAGTGATAATCCGCCAGCAGTTAGGCCAAAGGTTTTTAGCAGGTTTCGTCTTGAAATGTTTTCCATTTTATAGGGTTGAATGTTTTGAAGCGATTATATTTGCAAATATAGCACAAACAACAAGATTAAGCGATTTTAAAAGTGATAGGATTTTTTTGTTGATTTTCATAAAAAATTTTGCAGTTTATTTCTCGACTCATAAACACTCAATTGAGCAACTTTTACCTTTCCGACCGCAAAAATTTGCCAATCGAAGCTATTTTCTTCGGGGAAAACTTAATCCTTCGTCATCATTGGTAAAAGCCTCAACTTTGTTTTTATAAACAAATATGAAACTCCAAGAAAACATTAAATGTTTAATGAGAAAAAACAGAAAAATATGACAGGAACATTTGAAGAATTAATAGCCTCTGAGCAACCAATATTGATTGACTTCTTTGCTACTTGGTGCGGACCATGTAAAGCACTCACGCCCACACTACAACAGTTAGCACAAGAAATGGGCGAGAAAGTTAGAATCGTAAAAATAGACGTTGACCAAAACCCAAAACTGGCTGCAAAATACAGAGTTACGGGAGTGCCAACACTCATGCTTTTCAAGAAAAGCGAACTAAAATGGCGACAATCGGGGGTATTATCTTTGCCGCAACTAAAAACTACTGTTGAAAATTATCTTTAAACTTCAATAGGGGCTGACTCATTTTCAATGATGTCGGTCGATGCTTGTTCAAATACTTTTTTCATACCATCGAAAGCTCCACTAACAATGGCTAATGGTAATAGCAAGGGAATAAAAACAACCCATTGCATAAACATTGAAGAATTAAATCGTTTCATAGATGGTTGTGTGCAAGACGCACATTAGGATTTAATATACTTCCCAGAATAATTAGTAATAATCTTCTCAAAGACTATACCAACTTTTTATATTAATCTCCGTAAAGTTAAAAAAAATATTCTTTAAGTGCAAAACGAATTTATAAATAAAATGTTTGATTGACACACAAAAAACAGACTATCGGTTGGTAGTCTGTTTTAATTTAACTTTTTCAATATTATGTACCACTAAATTTCGATTTCGTTGTACTTTTTTTATTTCACGTTTTCAACCCAATTGAAGCGGTCGCTCGGAGAAAATTTCCACGGAGCCATATTATTTTCTAAATTAGAGAACATCCCATTCCAAGAAGCAGGTGCTTGAGATTCTTCCATTACCTTATATCGACGAAGTTGTAAGATAATATCAAGCGGACTAATATTAATCGGACATTCTTGCACGCAGGCATTACAGGTAGTACAAGCCAAGATTTCTTCTTCCGAAATGTAATCACCTAAAAGACTTTTTCCATCTTCAAATTCGGCAATCGGAGCTTTTTGGTCAGTCACTAACCAGCCTTTTTGAATATCTTCCAATCTATCACGGGTATCCATCATAATTTTGCGTGGCGAAAGTTGTTTTCCTGTCATATTTGCAGGACAAGAAGAGGTACAACGTCCACACTCGGT
>JBKBSS010000487.1:0-511 GCA_046291385.1 Emticicia sp.
TTCACTCATTCAAAATTAAATTTTATGAAAATAATCACACTTACCGTCAATCCAGCGATTGATAAAAGCACAAAATTTTCGGGCTTAGTTGCCGAGCAGAAAATTCGTTGCGAAAATCCACATTTCGATGCTGGCGGCGGCGGAATCAACGTCTCGAAAGCCATTGCTCGCTTAGGCGGAAAATCAAAAGCAGTTTTCACGGCAGGTGGCCCAACTGGCGATTTACTGCAAGATTTGCTAAAGAAAGAAAACATTGATTTTCAAGCAATTACAACCAAAAACTGGACCCGTGAAAACTTTATAGCGGTCGATGTCCTGACCAATGCACAATACCGCTTCGGAATGCCTGGAGCAGAAATTTTACCCGAAGAAGCCAGCGAAATATTGAAACAAATCGAAGTTTTGAAGCCTGATTTCTTGGTAGCCAGTGGCAGCCTTTCGGCAGGCTTGGGCGATGATTTCTACGAAAAAGTTGCGGCAGTTTCTCGCAAAATTGGCTCAAAACTCGTCA
>JBKBSS010000488.1:0-509 GCA_046291385.1 Emticicia sp.
ATCGGTAAAACCATCGCCATTTTCAGGATTAATTCTGATGATTTTTCCATTCAATGAATTTATCATTTGACAGCGATAAACCCTATCTTCAACATTTTCTGCCTCTGAAATTATTCCATCATTTAAAGCTTCTCCATCATAATCAATTCCGAGTCCGCCATCGCCACTGCCAATAAACAACGAACCATCATTTCCAAAAGCCATTCCTCCACCAGCATGATTTGTCCCCGTGATTGGCACTCCCGTTGACTTAGTTTCTCCCAGAAGCACTAATCTTGAAGTATAATCTACCGTAGTCGGAACTTCGGGTGTAGGAGTTGTGTATCTTGTAACTCGTGCAATAGTTGCTCCCTCGAGCGAATGATTAGGGTCATAGTTTTCAGTACCATAATTTAACAAATAATGTCTATCAACAACATAAAACAGATAAATATGCCCGTTATTCATAAAATTGGGGTCTAACACAAAACCCAAAATACCATAATCGCCATAGGTAGCTACCTCTTCCG
>JBKBSS010000489.1:0-508 GCA_046291385.1 Emticicia sp.
TTGGCCGTATTTTCGTGGATGTAGTAAATCTCAAATTTATCGCCCGATTTTCTGACGTTTTCTTCGATAATACTATTCAGTGCTTGCTGATATTTTTGAGCTACAAAAGGCTTTGAAACATCGACACTGGCGGTTTTGTCAATGAAAATAAGCGTATGAATGGCTGGACTATCAGCTTTATTCTCAGTTTTTTGAGCTTTTTTTTCTCCGCATGAAACAAGAATTGGTATTAATGATAAAAAGATAAGAAAGTAAGAGAGATTGGGCTTTTTCATCAAATTATTGTTAATAGGCTGTTGGCCTAAATTATAAATACTTTTGTCTGCGTTTTGGTCAGACCTTCGGTGCAGACCGAAGGCAAAATTATACTTTCAATATTTCAACTTTAAAAGTTTTCTATGAGTGGTATTAGTGGGCGAGTTTTTCTTCCAATGAGCATTTTGAATGGTTGCTTTCAGAATGCCTCTTGATGTCAATTTCTTGTTTTTTATTTCATAAGTATCTTCCT
>JBKBSS010000490.1:0-506 GCA_046291385.1 Emticicia sp.
ACGAGCAAACGCGGATACCGTAATTAATGAAAACAAACCATCTGATGCACGCGAGGTTTTAGCCTACTACAACAGAGAACAATATGGAGTAAACCCTTTATTTTACGGTCCGCAATACACTGAAAATTTTGCAGGTTTAGACAAAGACAAACCGTATTTAGATAAAGCACCTAATTACGAGCGTGACTACAAAACAGGCAAGTATGTCATTGTGAACAACTTTAAAAACGCTGCTCAAAACTCTGATGACAATCACAAAACCATTTTACCTAGGATGTGGAGCGATGGTCATATTGAAAATTATATGAACTTTACCAATCCGCCAGAGTTTAGATTGAATCCTGATTATCCTTACGAAGATGATTTAGGTAAATATGGTATTGACCCAAGCCAACTAAGCGAGGAAGACTACAACAGAGCTATTGCACAATTAAGAAATGAAACTGAGAAAATTGTTAACGAATTCAGACAAGCCTATGCTCAAAAGCAAATTGATAACGCGGGCT
>JBKBSS010000491.1:0-505 GCA_046291385.1 Emticicia sp.
CCCAATTTATGCTTTTTATTGAAGAAAATATAACCCGTATCTAAATTTGCAGGGCGTGGAAACGCATAACGCCAAACTGATAAACCAACGTAACTTGATTTGAATTCGCCAAAAATAAGTTTGCGTACTTTTGAATTTACACCATCGGCTGCAATAACAATATCATAGCTATCTTTTGTACCGTCTGTAAACGTCACATTGACTATATCTGGTTGATTATCAATACTTTCAACAGATAATCCCATTCGGTATTTTAAGCCAATTTTCTGTGCTTCTTCAAATAAAACATCGTGGAGAATTTTACGAGAAATACCATTATGACTCGGAAATCTGCCGATTGGTGGCGTACCCGCTTCACCGATTTGAACGCCGTGAGGTAAGCAAAGTTTTACTTTTCCATAAGGCGAACCTCTTCGCATGGCTTCATCGGCAACTCCAATGGCATCTAATGCTCGGAGGGCGTTGGCTTGCTGAATAATTCCAACCCCATAAACATTAAATTCGT
>JBKBSS010000492.1:0-503 GCA_046291385.1 Emticicia sp.
TTATACCCTTTTTATCAACGGCACAGCAATGGCTCGGAATTTCCACCAGCAATTATGCAGGAACGTATAACATTGCTGCAAATCCTGCCAATGTTGCTGATTCTCGTCATAAATTTTTCTTTAATATTGCAGGTGCAAATGTCGATTTAACGAATAATTATGCTGCTTGGGCTGCTCCTTATTCATTTATTGGGCTTTCTACAAACACAGTGTCTGACCAGTATCGTGCTTCTAATGGTTTAATAAGTTTTCGACCAGAATACATTAAAGAAACCAGAAGTAAAGAAAACAGTGTTGCTTTTGCAGCAGCAGATGGAAAAGGCCCTTCGTTGATATATACTTTCGAGAAAGCAAAGTTGGCTATTGGTTTTACTTCTCGTTTGAGGTTTCTCACAAATTTAGATAATACAAGCTCCGATGTTGCCCATGTGATGGTCAAAGGCACATTGATTCCTAATTTGTACGGAACTACGCAAGATAATAATCGTTTATTACTCAACCTC
>JBKBSS010000493.1:0-501 GCA_046291385.1 Emticicia sp.
AAGAGCAGAAGGAAACTGGGCAGAATTTGAAATTCCAACAATCTTTTGGATTAGTACTTTGATTTTAATGATAAGTAGTGCCACAATGCACTTATCGCTTAAAGCTGCCAAAGGCGGAGAAAATGTAAAACTTAAAACTCTTGTAGCAGTTACGACTGTTTTAGGACTTGTATTTTTAGGAATGCAATATTTGGGTTGGCAAGATTTGCAGCAGCAAGGTGTTTTCTTGAAAGGGAATCCTTCTGGTTCGTTCTTTTATATTTTTACGGGCTTACACATGGCTCATTTAGTACTTGGACTTGGTATCTTAATTGCCACATTTATCATGGCTTTCAGAATGAAGTTAGGTGTCAATAATACAATTTTAGTTGAAGTTTGTGCAACTTCATGGCACTTCTTAGACATACTTTGGATATATTTGTTCGTATTTTTATTGTATTTTAGATAATATTTACTTTTTGACTACTTTTGGGTCGAAATTAATTGAAATTGTTAACCAAA
>JBKBSS010000494.1:0-500 GCA_046291385.1 Emticicia sp.
AAGATTTAAAAAATCATCGACCAACAACTAATAATCAAATAGCAATTTCGTTGATAATTGGTATAAAGATTGCTACATTTGATTACATAATTTTTATAGAAAATAATGAAAAAACTAACACTACTCGTGCTGTTGACATTTTCGTTATCATCAAATCTATTTGCTAACCGCATTCTGATTCCGATGAACGAAACTCAACGAAACCATTTGAAGGCTTACGGAATAGCATTTTGGCTTTTGAAAACTCACGGAACGGAGGTTGAATGGTTGCTTAATTATAAAGGTGGAAGCTTTTTATTTACGGCTTCACAGACATTTATCAACGAATGTGTGATTCGTGGTGTGAGTTATGAAGTAATTTCAGAAGCTGAATCACAGTCAATTTTGAACTTAATTGCATCAAATGATGCCAATATGGACGCTGTAAAATTAAATAAAGCTCCAAAAATTGCCGTTTATTCGCCCAAAACTACCCAACCGTGGGACGATGCCGTTACGCT
>JBKBSS010000495.1:0-500 GCA_046291385.1 Emticicia sp.
GACCTGAATAGGCATAAACTAAACCTTTTTCAACGGCGTTTTTAGCAACCGTCCAAACATTTTTTCTACGTCCGTAATAACCTTTGGCTAATTTTAGGACTTTTTTACGTCTCGCTCTCGACGCTACGTGATTGACGCTTCTTGGCATTTTTTTGTTTTTTAGTTTTTTGACGTGGGCGGCTCATAAAATGATGAATGATGAATGTTGAATGTTGAATGAAAGTTTCGATTCAAAACTCAGAACTCAGAACTCAAAACTCAGAACTCTTTGGCTTGCCATTTGTCGGGTGAAACATTTGCGGTATGTCGATTTTCGACTCTTCGCATTAACCATGTAATTGGAAATTGATTTTGAATGATGACATCGAAAATTAATTCGTCAATCGTAATTCAAAAAATCGTCATTCGTATTACATACACAATAATCCTTCGATACGGTTAGTATCAGCAGAACTAACAAGTGTTGCAGAAACCAAGTTTCTTTTACGTTTGTTAGATTT